>JAZRAY010000001.1:0-11842 GCA_045634805.1 Succinivibrio sp.
CATGGACGTGATGTTAACGACTGCCCTGTAAGTCGGGGAGTATTCACCGGCAATGCAGTTCAGTTTATGGCGGTACACGTTAATGTAGGTGAAGTATGATTCAGGAAGTATTCAGCGCCGAACTTCCAGTCGGTGAACAGCTTCTTATAAAAAAGAATGTAATAAGAAACGGAAATTCTTCAAAAAGGCTCTGTATTGTTACAGGAACTCACGGAGATGAACTTGAAGGTCAGTATGTGGCCTTTCTTTTAAACAGTATTCTAAGCAGAGACGATGCTTTAGCCTGTCTTAACGGCTCTGTCGAGATTTATCCTGCTTTAAATCCTCTTGGCATAGATTCAATTACCAGAGGTGTTCCAAATTTTGATATCGATATGAACCGAATCTTTCCCGGCTCTCTTGGTGGCTCCCTGGTGGAGGCAGCGGCTCACTATATTGTTGAGGATTTAAGAGGGGCGGATCTGGTTATCGATATACATTCAAGCAACATCTTTTTAAATGAGATCCCTCAGGTCAGAATCTGTGTTAATCAGCAGGCAGAACTGGTACCACTTGCCAATCTTCTGAATGTTGATTTTGTCTGGGTGCACGATGCTGCCACGGTTTTAGAATCAACACTTGCTCATTCTCTTAATATCGTCGGTACCAGAACTCTTGTTGTGGAGATGGGGGTAGGTATGCGAATTACCACTGAATACGGAGAGTCTCTCATTGACGGTATTTTTAATCTTATGAAGCATCTTGGCATGTGGAGCGGCTCTGTTTCAGAGAAGATTAAAACACCAATCTTGTCTGTAAAAGATGAGGTGGAATTTGTCAATGCGTCCTCATCAGGTGTCTTTGTAACCAGATATTCAAATAACTGTATGGTAAAAAAAGGTGAGAGTATAGGCAGAATCGTCAGCTCTCTTACTGGTGAAATTATTGAGGATGTTAAAGCTCCAGCCGATGGTCTTATGTTTACTCTAAGAGCTTATCCGGTTGTTTATGAAGGATCTCTTCTGGCAAGAATACATCGTATGAACAGGAGCTGACAGTGAAAAAAGAAATACTGTACTCTATGAAATCTCCTTTTAGAGATGATTTTAAAATAATCGGCTATACCTTTGGTGAAGGGAAAAAAACTCTTGCAATTGTTGGTGCCATGCGTGGAGATGAGGTTGCACAGCAGTATGTTGCCTCTCAGGTTGTTAGGGAACTGAATTCCCTGGAAAGAAAGGGGCTTATTGCCAAGAATGTATCTGTCACGATTATCCCAAGTGTGAATCCTTTCTCTATGAATATTGAGAAAAGATTCTGGGCAATGGATGACACAGATATCAACAGAATGTTTCCTGGATATGATAAGGGGGAGACAACTCAGAGAATTGCTGCAGGATTATTTAAAAATCTTGAAGGTTTTGAGTATGGAATCCAGCTGGCATCTTTTTATATGCCAGGAGATTTTATTCCTCACGTTAGAATTATCAGAACAGCAATGGATGATTACACGAATGAGGCAAAGGACTTTGGTCTTCCTTACATATGTGTCTCTGAGCCTCATCCTTTTGATACAACTCTCCTAAATTACAACTGGCAGATCTGGAACACCAGAAGCTTTTCTCTGTATGGAGGAACAAATTACAGGATAGAAGGGCTCCTATGCAAGAATCAGGTTAATGCAATTCTGCGTTTCATGTATAAGCATGGAATGCTTTTAAAGAAATCCTATGATCCTGCTATTGCATCGGTTGTTATCAACGAGTCTGATCTGGTTGTGGTTCAGGCTCCATGTGCAGGCTTTTTCTACCGTAAGAAGAATGCAGGGGATTTTGTCAGAAAGGGGGATGAACTTGGAAGAATTGTCGACCCTTATGAGGGTAATGTTAAGGCAAGAATATCAGCTTATGTCGATGGCATCATGTATTTCACTCATGACAGCCCGCTGGTAATGCAGAATACCCCTTTGTTTAAGATATATGGAGAGTAATCTGAAAGAGTTTTTGGTGCAGTGTGCAAATACTTTGATCAAATTGATTATTTTTTAGAAAAACTAAAATTTCGTAAGCGTTTAAAGAATCGATTTTATGCGGAATTTTTATAACCTGTACACAATGATGTTTCATCGATCAACACAAAAAGACTTCATTTTTTTGATGTTAATAATTTGATTTTGAAAATAAATTTTACAAATGCGACATCCTACTCGTTTTGAAATAATGAAACATAAGCTTGTTCACGTTATGACGAATTTCAATCAGAAAGCATAGGTCAGCTCGCTATAATTAAATTGGTTCTGCAAATTTTGCATAAAATTCAAGAATGTGGAGGCATGACATGAAAACTAAATCTGATCTGATTCGTAAGGCTCAGAAAGATCCATCCCTTACAATTCCAGGCTTTGATTCTGATGTAAATGTTGTTCAGGAAATTAAGGAAAAAGCTGATAGAATGCATTCAACCAGACTTCCTATGCTGATCAAGGAGTCTGTAAGACTTCTGAGCAATTCCATAAGTGAGCTTGAAGAGATCTATCAGGATGTCTATGAAATCTTTATCAATGGCTCTCCAAAGAATTTGCAGCTTAGCGGTATTTCAAAGGAATTTGTCTGCATGGAATTTCAGGTCGGTACCATCCACGTTATTGATGAGGACATCATAGGTCTTTACATCAAGAAAAGAGGTCTTCCATCAGTTGATCTTACAAACGCTGAAGTATTTGCTGAAATCCGAGATGTTGCTGTCAGCGAATATAACGAGAAGCTGGGAACTCTATTCGTAAAGATTGTAGGTGCTAAACTTATCATCGATTAATGATCAAATAGTTTTATCGTAAAATCATCCGTCTTTTTGCTTACTGAAGCATGTGAATGTTTTTGGTAGGTGTGAGACGGATTATTTTTTTTATGTACGTTGTTTGGCGTTGTACCTATAGACCTAACATTGTTCAAAAAGTTGAATGTATAATAAATTTGCTCTTACAAAGAAAAACTGATTTGTGTAGAATCTGCCCCGTACAAGTTTTTCGGTAACCTGTTTCCTTGGTTGAGAATTCTACGAAAGGCTTTAGTACAGTCTTATTAAATCCATGGAGAAACTTAACTCATCTCACTCTCGTAGCATCATTCGTGTGATTGCTACAATGCTTGTTTTGCTTTCTGTAAGCTCAATTCTGATTTTCTTCGGTTCCCGAGGTGATGCAGCTTCTGTTGCTATGAGAATTAAATCTGGAGTTGTAACTGCAGATGAAATCAATGTTGCATTTGAAAATGTTGGCGGACGCCTTGTAAAAAGAGATATCGAGGAATCTCAGGTTGTAAAAAAAGGTGATATCCTCATGATTCTTGATGATGCGGATATGTCCATTTCCATTGATAAACTCAAGGCTCAGATTGATGCGCAGAAGGCCTCAATAGCTCATCAGATGACTCAGATTGAGATTGATACCAAGAATACCGATCTTGAAGAGAAAACCCAGTACCATAATATTGAACAGCTTCAGGCGGCTCTAAACTCTGCCGGTTCTGCGGAGAATCTTGCTTTCCTTGAGTATGATCGCTCAAGAAAACTGATTACCTCAAAAAGTATTTCAAAGTCAGCCTATGACAGCAATTCATCTGCGCTGACAAGAGCAAAGGCCACAAGAGTTCAGGCTCAACGTGCCCTAGATGCTGCGACTGCAGGTGCTTCAAAGGATGAACTTGAGAAATTACGTACTACCGGTAGTGCCGCAGGTATGACTCTAACCTCTATAAGTAATTCTCGTCTTGCTATTGCAAATGCTAATAATACTCTTGAGTCCATGAAGGCTCAGCTGCGTCAGCTTGAGGCCGATTTAAGACAGCTTGAACTGAATAATTCCCGTTTGGTCTTAAAGGCACCTGAAGATGGAAAGATTCTTAACATCATGTATCAGCAGGGAGAGATGATTTCTCCAAATGCTCCTGCTTTGGTCCTGGAAACCTCCAGAAAATATTTTGATATCTATGTAAACGAAACTCAGGTTTTGAATTATAAGCCTGGACAGAAAGTCAAAGCCCATGTTATCGCTTCTGATACCTATGTGAATGGAACTGTAAGATTTGCAACCGCAGCTCCTTCGTTCTCTGATTTAAGAATGACAAGAGAACATGGTCAGGCTGATTTAACCATGTTTAAAGTCAGAATCTATCTGGATGAAAACTGTAAAGAGTGTATTCCTGGCATGACCATGGAGGTGTCTGATGATGAATAAATACAGGCAGGCCATTTTTGAAGAATTTGAAGCGATGATGGGAGGGCATTTTATTCCTTATCACATTGCTGCTTTTATGATGGCAATTCTAACTACTCTGATATTTTCTCTGATTATGACTCATGCCACTGTCTTTGAAGGAAAAATTGCTGTAATTGATCTGGATGCGACCAATTACTCCACTTCTCTTGTGGAGTCTCTAAATACCAGTTCCTATGTGGAAATTACTGAGGTTTACCATACTCCGCTGCCAGTTGATAAATTACTCGAACACGACAGAAATATCGGAGTACTCTATATTCCTAAAGGTCTCGAAAAGGCGATATCACGTTCTGAACTTACCTTTAACATCGGTTATCTTGCTGATTACTCAAATCTTGCACAGAATGGACAGGCTTTATCAAACCTGCAGAAGATTATCAATGAAATTGCAGCACAGTCATCTGGTACAAAGATAGCTATTTCTCAAGGTCTGGCAGAAGATGGTGCAAAAGCAATGCTTATGCCTATGCATCTTGTGGACAGAGATTTATATAATCCAACAATGTCATCTACAATTAACATCTGTTCCGCCTTTATATATTTTTTCTCCTCAATTCTTCTTGGTCTGACCTGTCTGATGCTGGTAGGCAGATTAAAGGTTACCAACTGCTGGCAGAATGTTCTTGAAAATGATGTCACTGTACTAATCGCAAGACTTATTCCTTATGCTCTGATTTATACGACCGCAATTACTCTGGTTACTTCCGCAATCGTTGTATTCGGGCAGTTAAGATTTTCCGGAAACTATTTCTTTCATCTGCCAAGTATTTTTATGACTGCGATGGCAATTGGCTTGATGGCACTGATTTTTTCATGGACCACAAATCAGCCAGGAGAAGGCGGAAGCCGTATGATCCTTCTGGTACCTCCTGGATTCATTATGGGGGGCGCCTTAATGGCCTCTGGAACTTTACCTGACTGGGTTAATACAGTTAAATACTGTTTTCCTCTGACCTGGGAATTTGAAATATGGAGAGATTTTGCCTATAGAGGAATAGGGCTTTCTTCTATGATTGGTACCTATGGAAAGTTTCTAATGTATCTGACTGTACTTGGCGGAATTCTGTATTTTCTGCACTACAGAGCTGCTCAAAAGAACGCTCTGATAAGACAGAGTACAAAGATGATAGAGAAGGATATGAATGCTGAATCGTAATTTTAAGAAAAAAATCTACTTTTTGGTGTTAGTAATTTTTTTTCTAATTCTGCCTTTGTACGTAATGTGAACTGATTAGAAAAAATAAAAGAATATTAAAAAAAATAAGTAATTATTAGCTGTTTTTTTAATTCTCACCCATTTCTTTTCTATCATTCTATATATAAGACGTAGGCGAGAGGATATGTGTATGCAGATATTGCGAAGTAAATGTTTTTTTTATTACTTGGCAGTAGTGTCTATTTTTTCAAGTTTCTGTGCTTATTCAGAGGATGGCGAATTCAAGGCTGCTATAGAAGACTGTTATAAAGGTAATACCAGTGAATGTGAATTTGCAGGAACTTTCCTGTATAAAAATAAGGATTATAAAAAGGCCGAAAAATATCTGACTATTGCCTGCGATGGGAAGAGCAGTAAAGCCTGCCATCTTTTAGCTGAAATGTATTTTAAGGAGTCATTAGGAAAAGATTTATATGACTCTGCAGTTGTTTTTTTTGATAAAGGCTGCAATCTGAATTATGCCGGCAGCTGTAATAATCTAGGCAAAATCTATGAAACCAGAAAATACGGTCATTATGATTTGAGTAAAGCTCAGAATAGTTACGAAAAAGCCTGTTATATGGGATTTTCTGAAGGATGCTCTAATCTTGGTAGAATTTTAAATGATCCTAAAAATCCAAAAAGAAATCAAAGAAAAGCAAAGGAATTATTTGAAAAGTCCTGTAAGGCTGATAATCCTGAAGGGTGTGTGGAATTAGCTAAACTCTACCTTAAAGGTGATGAGGATGATATTAAAATCGGCATGAAACTGTACGAGAAAGCCTGCGCCTTAAATTCAAAAGAAGCCTGCTGGGAAGCCGGCAACCTTTATGCTGTACCTAAGAACAAGTCAAGAAACAAGCCTGATCTTATAACTGCACTTCAGTTCTATCAGTATGGCTGCAATATTGACAGTGCTGACTGCTGCTACAATCTTGGTGTTTTATACGAATACTCTCCAGAATTTAAAAAGGATGCAAACAGGGCAGGCGAGCTTTATGAAAAATCCTGCTCCATGAAAGACGGCTTTGGCTGTAATGCCCTGGGAACTCTCTATCAGGAGGGAAAGGGCGTAGTTCAGTCTCAGTCAAAGGCTTTATCTTATTTTGAAAAAGCCTGTAATCTGAAGGTTTCCGATGGCTGTATGAATCTTGGTCTTCTGTATAAGAACACTCCAAGACAGAATAAGAAGCCTGACTATGCCAGTGCCCTAAAGTATCTTGGAATGGCCTGCGACATGAACAATGGTCTTGCCTGCGGCTATCTTGGTCTTATGCATGAGAAAGGTGAAGGCGTAGAGCGCAGCTACAGAAGAGGTAAGGAGTTCTACGAGAAATCCTGCTCTCTAAAATCTAGCTTTGGCTGTGATATGGCTCAGAAACTTGATGATATTTAGCCTCTCTGTTCAGTTTTAGGCTCTTTCTTGCACAAAAATCATTCATTTTTGTCATATCTTGCTTATTAACTTTAATCTATGTGTGTTTTGCTACAATAGCTCCATAGAATTTAAATTTATGGAGTGACTAATGTTCAGCAGTAAAGTTGTTGTTCCTACACAGGGTAGCGCAATTGAGATTGATGCAAACGGTAAGCTGATTGTTCCTGATAATCCAATTGTTCCTTTTATTCGCGGTGATGGTATTGGCGCTGATATTACACCTGTAATGCAGAAGGTTGTTGATGCTGCAGTTGCAAAGGCATACAGCCAGAAGAAAAAGATCTCCTGGATGGAAATCTATGCAGGCGGCAGATCTGTTGAGGTTTACGGTGACAATACCTGGCTTCCAGATGAAACCTTCGATTTCATCAGAAAATATCATGTTGCAATCAAAGGACCTCTAACCACACCTGTTGGCGGCGGTATCCGTTCCTTAAACGTTGCTCTAAGACAGACTCTTGATCTGTACATCTGTTTACGTCCTGTACGTTACTTCAAGGGCGTGCCTTCTCCTGTAAAGCATCCTGAGCTTGTAGATACTGTAATCTTCCGTGAGAATGCTGAGGATATCTACGCAGGTATTGAGTGGGAGGCAAACTCTGAAGGTGCCAAGAAGCTTATTGCATTCCTTGAGAAGGAAATGAATGTTAAGAAGATTCGTTTCACTGAGGACTGCGGTATCGGTGTAAAGCCAATGTCAAAGGCTGGTACAGAAAGACTTATCGGTGCTGCTTTTGAGTATGCAATCGATCATGACAGAAAGTCTGTAACCATCGTTCATAAGGGCAACATCATGAAGTTTACAGAAGGTGCCTTCAAGAACTGGGGCTACAAGCTTGCTGAAGAAAAATACGGTGCAACAAAGGATGAGAAGGGCGTTGTAAGCTTTGTAAATCCAAAGACCCAGAAACGCATCGTTGTTAAGGACTGCATCGCTGATGCCTTCCTGCAGAACATTCTTCTATATCCTCAGGATTACGATGTTGTATGTGCCATGAACCTGAACGGTGACTATATCTCTGACGCTTTAGCAGCTGAGGTTGGCGGTATCGGTATTGCTCCTGGTGCAAACATTGGTGCTGACAGTGCTATCTTTGAGGCAACTCATGGTACAGCTCCTACCATTGCGGGTACCGGCAAGGCAAACCCAGGCTCAATCATTCTTTCAGCTGAGCTGATGCTTCGTCATATGGGCTGGAATGAGGCTGCTGATCTGATTGTTGAGGCAATGGAAAAGGCAATCAGTTCAAAGCGTGTAACTTCTGATTTCTCTGGTCTGATGGAAGGTGCAACTACCTTAACTACCAGTGAATTTGGAGATGAAATTATCAAGAATATCTAGCAGTTAATTGCTTTTTTTATCCGTCAGGCTGTTTTCTTGTTGTTCAACAGCCTGCGGTTTTTTCTCTAAATTATATTCTGGCATAATCTGCATTCTGTACCAACAAATATAATAGCATAGCAGTCCAAAGGATGATTTCCGACTTTGTCCTTAAGTAAAGCCCCCTGCCTGTATCGTTCAATTTCCTCTTTTGCCTCAGCGAGCTTTGCTCCAACTATTTCTTCTCTTACATCATCCTCACAGAGACTTAACATTCCATTAAGCTTTCCTGCATCTATAGCTGTCATATATGCAGTTTTAATTTCCATAAATAAATCGGAACAGAGAAGTAACTTTTCCCGCAAGGCAGTCTTACATCTTGTATGTTTTTTTTCAAAAAACTTTTTGAAATCAAGGTATTTTATCAAATGAATTGAATTCACTGAATTAGATTCATTGAATTTAATTCAGTGTATATTATAATATATGTGAAAGAAGGAGAAAACATGAAGGATAATCAGTCAAAACGGCAGTTAGCTGCAATTAAAACCAGAAAGAAAATTGTTGAGGCAACCAGAAAACTCTTATCACAAAAAGGATTTGAAGCTGTTTCAATCTCAGATATAACAAAAGAGGCAAAGGTAAGTACTGGTTCCTTTTATACCTATTTCAAAAAGAAAGAGGACATTATCTCAGAGCTCAATAAATCAGATTTCTATATTCTTGCAAAGACTGTTTCTCAGATGACCGATAAATCTCTGATTGAAAAGCTTGAGTTCTACTGCAGGAATTTTCTTCTGGGAATCGAAAGGGCAGGTATTGAGATCTGCCGACAGTGGATCAGAAATAATATTAAACCTCTGCCTATGCCTGAGTCTCCTGAGTTTACAAAATACGAATATGACAACAGACAGCTTCATTCAGTTTTTGAGTCCGCCGTACAAAGCGGGGAGCTGTCCTCGGATTTTCCTCTTGATGATTTTACTTTGCAGGTGAATGCTCATCTTTACGGTCTTATGACTGTCTGGTGTATGTCTGAGTGCAGGATTATCGGTTCTGAGCAGATTGAATGCTACATAACCGAGGTCCTAAGTCCAGCTCTAAAACCCTTTCTTAAAACTTAACCGGAGTTAGTAATGGAATATACAACCCTGAATAACGGCATTAAGATGCCGATGCTTGGTTTTGGCGTTTTTCAGATCCCTGATCATAAAGTAGCAGTTCAGGCGGTAACTGATGCACTTGAGATTGGATATCGCCATATTGATACCGCTGCAGCTTATTTCAACGAGGAGGCTGTCGGAGAAGCAATTGCCCAGAGCGGAATAAGGCGTTCAGAGCTATTTATCACCACCAAACTGTGGGTGCAGGATCATGGTTATGACAATACTCTAAAAGCATTTGACACTTCTATGACAAAACTGAAGCTTGATGTGCTTGACCTTTACCTGATCCATAAGCCTTATGGCGATTACTATGGCTCGTGGCGTGCAATGGAAAGACTTTATCGTGAGGGCCGTATTCGTGCTATCGGTGTTACCAGCTTCTGGAATGAAAGACTTGCTGATCTGCTTACTCATAATGGGATAAAGCCAGCTGTTAATCAGGTTGAGACCAATGTCTGGCTTCAGCAGTGGGAGTCTCAGGAATTTATGAATAAGCATAAGATTGTTCATGAGGCATGGTCCCCCTTTGCCGAGGGAAATAACGATATTTTCAGAAACAAAACTCTTGAGACGATTGCAAAGAAACACGGTAGAACAACCGCTCAGATCATGCTGCGCTGGCTCGTGGAAAGAGGAATTCCAGTGATTCCTAAGTCTTCTCACAAGGAAAGAATTGCCTCAAATTTCGATATCTTTGGCTTCAGTCTTGATGAAGAAGATCATCGTCTGATTAAGGAACTGGATACCCACAGAAGCACCATCTATGACGAGATGGATCCTGATATTGCCATCAATATAGGCAGTCATAAGATTCATGATTAGCTTCATTTTTAGATTCACGATCAGTTTATTAAAAATGATACTTTGTTCGGAGAAAAATAATGCAGACTTTTACTTTAAATGACGGAAATAGTATCCCTTCAGTCGGCTTTGGAACATTTCAGATCCCTGCGGACGGTTCAACTTATAAGGCCGTAAAGGATGCTCTATCTTTAGGATACAGACACATTGATACTGCGGTGGCCTATTTTAATGAGGCTGAAGTCGGCAGAGCTGTAAAAGATAGCGGCATAAATCGCGAAGATGTTTTTGTAACAAGTAAGCTCTGGCTACAGGATTTTGCATATCAGGATGCTCAAAAGGCGATAGATAAGTCTCTTATGAAGCTTAATCTTGATTACATCGATCTGTACCTTATCCATCAGCCATACGGCAAAGTAGATGAGGCATGGAAAGCAATGGAGGAGGCTTTAAAGACCGGTAAGATCAGATCAATTGGTGTAAGCAATATGACAGTTAAAATCTGGAAGCAGTTTTCTGACTGTTTTACGATTATGCCAGCAGTAAACCAGATTGAATTTCACCCAATGCTGCAGCAGCAGGAACTGTTGAAGCTGATGAAGCAGAATAATGTGATTGTAGAAGCATGGGCACCTCTATATCAGGGAAACAAAGAGCTTTTTGAGAATGCTAAGTTAAAAGAAATCGCAGCTAAGCACAACAAATCTGTAGCACAGGTAGTTCTGCGCTTTGAAAATCAGATGGGAATCGTGGTTTTGCCTAAATCCACTCACATTGAAAGAATCAAAGATAATCTTGACATCTTCGATTTTTCTCTGTCAGATGAAGATATTCGAATCATTAAGGGGCTAAATCAGGAAAAGGGCATTCACAATCCTGACAATCCTGGTGTTGGAGAGTGGCTGCTTGCTAACTATGATGTCCACAAGGATGACTAACAATTTTGCGTATATATCTGAATGCTGTAATTTAAACAGTTTGGGAACATCCTTGCAATTCAAAATATGACAAGGTTAGGTCATATGGAGAAATGATGTTTAAGGATGAATCCGGGGCTCTCCAATGAGCTGGACGACAAGTGCTTCTTAAAAGTGCCTGTAATTGTGGAAATTTCCAGAATCTCAACGAATCTGCAGTTTTGTGGAGGCTAAGAAGGTATTTTCAGCTGGAATCCTCTTGCTTTAAGAAGAGGATTCTGTCAATTATCCGCTAGTTTGGATCTATAAAAACCTATAAAAATATATACAAAGCTATAAATTTATAGGTTTTCTACCAAATTCCTGCTTCAACACTGCTGGTTGCTATCCCATTCATTTCTAAATCAGATAGCAGAGCCGTCAGCTCCGCAGGCTTAAGTTCGGAGATAGCTTCTCCTACGATTTTTATCTGTTGTCTCAGGTTAATTGCTGCGTTCAGGTCCCGGTCTAGAGTCAAACCGCATTCTGGACATTCATAGATTCGGTCTCTGAGCGTTAAATCTTTTTTCAGTGCACCACACTTACTGCAGGTCTTAGAGCTTGCGTAAAACATATCAACTTCCTGAAGGTTTCTATGTTTATACTCCATCTTGTATATAAGGTTTTTCTTGATGTTGTAGAAACCAACATCACTTATCGCTCTGGCAAGTCTGTGGTTTGACATCATGCCTTTAACATTCAGATCTTCC
>JAZRAY010000002.1:0-1579 GCA_045634805.1 Succinivibrio sp.
TTACCTGCACTGTGTATGACTCCATCATATGCAGCAATGCAGTCTGGATGGGAGCTGTCAACTTCATATATCTGGAGACTTGCAGACGATTCTGATTATGTGTTTACAAAAGGCTCTCCAGCCAAGATCCTGCAGATGGACAGAACTATACGTCACAGACAGGCTGTTCTGAATGTTGTTCAGTCTTTAACCAAAAAATTTACTTTCCGTGCCGGTTGTATGTATCAGAGTCAGACTCCTGCCTTAGGGCTTGATCTGACAACTTTAGATATCGGCATACGCGATCTTGAGCGCGGATTCGTATATGCAAGAGTGATTGTAGATAACGGTCAGGAGTATTCTCTGCGCGGAGAAATCATTCCTCCAGCAAGGCTCATTTTTGCACCGCTTACTGCAGCTCAGGAAAAGAAACTGTCCGATCTGTTTTTGCAGCTGTCCGAAGGCGGTAGTCTTAAATTTGCAGTACTGCAGGGAGAGAATACAGATCCTCGAGTCTATAAGATTCCTCTTGAAGGCTTTTTTGATATTTCAAAAACTGTTTTGGATGACTGTAAGAATTTAAGTTCTCTTGCAAAAGACCATAGAGGACCTGTTGCCTTATTACCCGACTATATTTCTAAAGAGCCTAAAGGTCTTGCTCCAAAGGATTACTCTATAAAGCCAAAGAAAGGCTCAGATGGTTTAACACCTGAACCTGATGTGGCTGAAGACACTATTGATCCTGTAAGTGAGCCTCAGACTAAAGAAGCAGAGCCGGAAATCAAACCATTTGAACCAGGTGGTGGTGCTGCATCAATCGGTGAAGATGGAAAGCCAATCATGGCCACTGAAGAGAAGAGTGAAGAAAGCAATCTTGGAACAGCAAAATCAATGCAGATTGGTGATGACGGCAAGCCTGTAGAACAGCAATAAAGAATCCTAAAATGCAAACGGGAAAGAACTTTCGCTCTTTCCCGTGCATCTATAATCCTCCTTTAAGAAGATATCAGAAGAAATACTGTAACATCAGTGACCATGCGACGTAGCCTAAACATGCAAGCAACATGATAGGAACTGCAATTGAGAATATATCTCTGATAATATATCCGCAGTCCTGAATCATGGTTCCGCAGAATACAAATGGAACCTTTATCTTCTGAGACATATTAAGCTTATCAAATTCAGACTTGAACTCGCTCCAGCTGATCTGATTCCTGAAGAAAGCAAATACGAAGCTGTAGTCCTCTGTATCGTTAACGTTCTCATCATCAGGGAAGAACTGATCATCTGCAAATGGATCATCATCAAAACCCGAGATCTGAACTTTCTTCTTTGGAATCTCAAAATGCCAGTCAGAAGAATGCATGTGTTCTGGAGCAATTAATCTGTTGGTTATAGTCATAACGACCTCCAGTAGCTACTTATGTTTGTTTGACTGCTGTGGAAACTTAAAAGTAAAAAAGCAAAAAAAGTTACAGCGAAATATTTCCACCTTGCATTTTAAGAATAGTTCAGTTTTTAAAAATTGCCTTATCCTATTTATTAAACTTTTGTTGTTTGAGAGAATTATTTCATTTTTTTATAAGTCTGCACTATGTTT
>JAZRAY010000003.1:0-4981 GCA_045634805.1 Succinivibrio sp.
AGGATTCTGGCTGAATTTATTACCACACCAATGGTTGCAGCATTGTGTATTGTTGCAGCAATCAGAGGATTGATTTTGCCAAGTGCACCCAGCATCATTGCAGCAGAGTTAATAGCGATAGTTGCTGCAAAGTTCTGACGAACCA
Source organism: Succinivibrio sp. (assembly GCA_045634805.1). Classification (GTDB taxonomy): domain Bacteria; phylum Pseudomonadota; class Gammaproteobacteria; order Enterobacterales; family Succinivibrionaceae; genus Succinivibrio. Next base: position 146 of record JAZRAY010000003.1, read on the forward strand.
GCCCCATAGTAGACTTAGATAATTCCATAACCTTTGCGAGCTTTAAAGGCTCATCTGAAGTTATGGTAATATCTGCAGACTCCATGGCAATATCAGTTGATTTGCCGCCAAGGGCAACACCAATATCGGCATAAGCTAAAGCAGGAGCATCGTTAATACCGTCACCAACCATCAGAACCTTTGAATAGCTCTGTTTGCTTGCTACAAACTCTGCTTTTTCGTGAGGCAGAACATCTGACTTGTAGCCGTCAAGATCAAGTTTGGCTGCAACATATTCTGCTGTAACCTTATTGTCACCGGTCAGCATAATAATCTCATCCACACCGTTTCTGCGGATTCTGTTAAGAGTCTTCTTAATGTCCTTACGGATTGGATCGGTAATTACCAGAGCACCTAAAAGCTCACCGTTTCTTGCAACATAAATAATGTTGCATTCCTTGGAGAAGCCGGATCTGTCAATATCATTTATACCAGGAATCTTATTCTCTTTCATGAAGGTTCTGCTGCCAACAAGGATCTCTCCGCCCTTATAGCCATCAAAATCGGAAACACTGGCGCTGATACCACGACCAACTACAGTTTCGGTCTTTACTTCATGAGGAACATTCCAATCTTTATCTACAGCGTAATTTATTACAGCCTCTGCTAATGGATGTGATGAGGATTTTTCGGCAGCAGCTGCTAATAGAACCAGCTCCTTCTCCTCAATCTCATTGCATCTTATGGTATCAATAAGAATTGGGTGACCGTCGGTAATAGTTCCGGTCTTATCCAAAATAACAGTATCAATATCAGCTAAGGTTTCAATAAAGTTACCGCCCTTGACCAGGACACCAATCTGAGCAGCCTTACTGATTGAGGCTGAGATGGCAGTTGAGGTTGAAAGCTTCAGACCGCAGCTGAAATCAATGAAGAACATGTTCAAAACACGCTGAATGTCACGGGTTACCCCGTACACTACAGCAGCGGACAGGAATGAGATAGGCACTAAGGCATTTGCCATTCTGTCAGCGAAGTTCTGGATAGGAGCTCTTCGGTTCTGTGCATTCTCCACCATGTTGATAATGCGGGCAAGATTGGTCTCATCACCAACCTTGGAAACTCTGATGGTTATTTCACCTGAGCGCACAACAGTACCGGCATAGACTTCCTGCTTAACAGTCTTGAATGCAGGAATTGACTCGCCGGTCAGTGATGACTGATCAATTGAAGCCTCACCTTCAATAATCACGCCGTCAACGCAGATCTTCTCACCCACGTAAACTACGACTTCATCATTAACCATTACATCGTCAATGCTTACCTTTGAAATATGACCATTCTTATCCTTAAGCCATACATATTTCTCCTTCATATCCAGAAGATTTGAAATATGCTGTCGAGCCTTCTCAGCTGCTCCGATAGTCAGCATCTCAGCAAAGTTGGAAAGAACAAGTAGAGAAAGACTGGACTCGGGCTTACCGGAAAGAACAGATGCCAGAACTGCAGTTGCAGTTAAGGTATCCGCATTAGGAGATTTCTCCTTGATTAGCCCCAATACACCTTCTTTAAAAATATCCTTTGCAATCAGCAGAACAAAAGCTGTTCTTAAAAAAGACAGATTAGTGAATGCAGTAGGAGACAGACGTTTGAATGCCTCTAAAGCTCCAAAGCCGAACAGTGAAACCAAAGCTTTAAACTTATAGTTCTTAAGTTCCTCTGATACAGCCTTGATATCATTCTTTTCCTTTTTAGCCTTGGCTTTAAGCTCTTCCCTTACAGGAACAAGTCTTAAGGCGAAAAGAGCTTTAGCTAAAGACAGCTTGTCTTTAGCATAAACACTTAAGGTGTTGTCCTTTAAAATACAGGCTGATACTACACCAGGAACCTTTCTAAGCTTATACTCAAGAACAGCAGTACCCTTTGCACTGTATTCCTGTTCAAGTCTGGTAGTATAGTGAAACACTTGTGCCATTATTTAGTACCACCCTCAAGAATCTTATAGCCCCACCATACTAAGGATGGGCCGCTTGGAACCTGATTTTGTGTAAAGACCTTATATCCGCCCCATAAAAGACAGATCGCACCAACAACTACGGCAAGGTCCGCAACACCGTTAGTGGAGCTTTTTACACAGGAGTTAACCTTTGTTGTGTAATTTCTCAGTGACTGACCAATAAGCGAATTTCTACCGATTGCAGCTGCCTGCTGACCGACACCGTATGCAGAGGCTGCGCCCAGGGTTGAACTGGCAAACTTGGATTTGCTTTCTGCAACCTTAAGAGTCTGAGCATTCAGATGATCAATTACGGTATCTACATCCTTCTCCTCACATTCATAGGTAAGAAGAATAGAACCTGTAACATTATTAACAGTGATCTGATCAAACAGACCTAAACCTTTTAACTTGGACTTTAAAGCATTAGAGAATGCCTTATCCTTCAAAAGAACACTCTTATAGCGTCTTCTTCCCTCAATACTGTGTAAACAGGTAAACATAGCTAATTTAGTATTCTCGTTGATTTTCTTGTTTGAGTAATTATTAAAAACCATCTGCATTAAAGGCTGGGCTACAGCAATAAGTACAGATAAAACGGTAAGATTCATTTAAATTCCCTATTTTCCCGCCTTTTTTCGAAGGCAATGTTCTATTTCCAGTAATTCTTTGTTCGAGGCTAATTTATCAACATCGTATTCAATCAGAATCGAACCTGTTACTTCATTTATGGAAAAGCTATCCAGTTCCTTAAACTGTGAAAAATACTCCTCAAGAGCCTTTGCATTTTCATGATTACCCTTGATAAGGGAACTGTATCCTCTGATACGGCCAGGGATATAGCTAGCAACGGTTACAGTTGATAGAAAGTATTTTTTTTCGTTAAAAAACTGAGATAAGAAATTAAACATAAATTACCTTTTTAAATTTTTATATGATTTTAATACTCAATTAAGCAGTGAGCATAGTCAAATCTTTATTACTAATAAGCAATACAAATTAGCAAAGCCTAACTATCATGATAAAAATCAAGGAAATAATGTTTAATTTATTCCACTTTCAGCATAAATTAGCCATAGCTAATTAGTATATGCTAACAGAATTGGTCAAAATTTTCATGCTGAAAAAAATATTTTTTTGACGGAATTAAAAGAATCAGGCAGGAACGAATTCCTGCCCGAAAGATTTGTCTTATTTTGGTGAATTATTGATTCATTCTGGTGAATAAGGGATGAAAACCTTCTGAAGCTCCTCATCCTCAAGAGGTATGTATTCTCCCTCTTCAAGAGAGTCATCCAGCTTAAGCTGTCCAATGTAAAGTCTCTTTAATTCTGTAACTTCATTGTCGACACACTCAAAAAGTCTTTTGACCTCATGAAAGCGACCTTCAGTTACAGTAACCAGAGCTTCGTGGTCAGACAGAATTTCAAGCAGAGCGCTCTTGTATCTGGTTTTCTCCTCAGGATGCTTCAAGCCTTTTTTAAACAACTCCACATCCTTTGGAACAATCTTGTCTCGAGTTGAAACCAGATAGGTTTTGGTTACCTCTGATTTTGGAGAGGTGATCTTATGATTCAGATCGCCATCATCTGTAACTAGCAGCAGACCGGTTGTATCAATATCAAGTCTGCCAACACAATGCATCTGTGTGAACTTAGGAATATCACTGAAGATGTTTATGACTACAGGATTATTGTTATCTCTGTCAGCACAGACATAGCCAGATGGCTTGTTGAGCATAAAGACACGTTTTTTAAATCCGTCTGAAGCCTCAACCTCGTAGCCATCGATGACAATTTCATCACTTACAGAGATCTTAGCTGCAGGATCAAGAACGATTTCACCATTGACTTCAACCTCGCCTGCCTTGATAAGCTTTGCAGCAGCAGAACGAGGAACGTCAAAGTTATGAGATACAGCCTTGTCTAAACGAAGGGTATCCTTAGCCATTATATTTACCCAGGATTAAGGTAGCGTTAGTACCACCGAAACCAAAGCTGTTTGACATAATGGTATTTAAGGTTGCTTCACGAGCCTTATTGGCAACAATATCAAAGCCCTTAGCATTCTCATCTAAAGTTTCAATATTAAAAGAAGGTGCAATAAAATTATTCTGCATCATAATCAGAGAGAAGATAGCCTCATTTACACCGGCAGCACCTAAACCATGACCAGTCATTGACTTGGTTGAAGAGATAGGAGGACAGTTGTCGCCGAATACAGCGCGAATTGCCTCAAGCTCCTTGATATCACCCAGTACAGTTGCTGTACCGTGGGTGTTGATATAATCAATCTTGGAATTGCAGGATGCAAGAGCCTGTTTCATACATCTTAGGGCGCCCTCGCCTGATGGAGCAACCATATCATAACCGTCAGAGGTTGCGCCGTAGCCTACGACCTCAGCAATAATATGAGCACCTCTTGCCTTGGCGTGTTCTTCAGATTCTAAAACCAGAATACCGCCGCCAGCACCGATAACGAAACCGTCACGGTTTGCATCATATGGTCTTGAAGCCTTTTCAGGAGTCTCGTTAAAGCCCTTTGATAATGCTCCCATGCCATCGAAAAGACATGAAATAGTCCAGTCGGCAGATTCACCACCGCCGGCAAACATCACATCCTGTCTGCCTAAAGCAATCTGATCACAGGCAAGAGCGATACAGTGAGCAGAAGTTGAACAGGCAGAGCTTACGCTCATTGAAGCGCCTCTGATCTTGAATGCTGTTGCAAGGTTTGCTGAAACAGTTGAGCTCATTGCCTTAGGTACAGCATAAGGTCCAACCTTCTTTACACCTTTTTCAACAAGAATATCGGCTGATTCAACAATAGTTCTGGTGTCTCCGCCGCCAGATCCTGCAATC
>JAZRAY010000004.1:0-6638 GCA_045634805.1 Succinivibrio sp.
TCCTAAGACCGCTTGGCCTCCGACTTATCTTCAGCTCTCCTGCCATGAATCTGACCATATCTTCAGGCATTGCTGCATCATATGAGAAACGAACAGGCATTGCATTAAGTCTCTGCTTTAAAGCCTCGGACATATTTTCAAGCACAGAACGGTCGATATTACCCAGAAGGTCGTATTCAGCATCTCTGTTCATCTTAATTGAATAAGCCTCGATGCTGTCGTACTCATAGAGTCCCCGGAAGATCATTTCCATACCGACTCTGATTACGTCATCTAGGAACATGAAGACGACGCTGTTATCTTCAGATGGCATACGGATGAAACGAGGGATCTTGTCGGTTGGGATTTCGATTAGAGCATGGTATTCACTGGTGCTGTTTGAAAGCTTTACCAGAAGATATGTAAACTCGTCCTTAAGGAATGAAACAAGATCTGTCTCGGCATCAATAATTACAGGATTGATGTGCTTTAAAACATGGTGTTTGAAGTAGGTTGAAACCCAGTCCTTCTGCTCCTGGGTAATAGAATCCTGATCTCTCATCAGAATATTGTGCTTTGAGAGTTCTTCAAGCAGATCAGAGTAGATACTGTTTAAGGTTCTCTGGTATTTATTTGCTTCATTCTGAACCTGACGCAGCAGATTTACAGCAGCCTCGTTTTCTCCCTGGGCATTGTTGATGATAACCTGTCTTTTAAGTTCAGCTACACGAACCTTAAAAAACTCATCAAGATTGCTTGAGTAAATACCTAAAAATCTAACTCTTTCAATTAAAGGTACAGAAGGATCAGCTGCTTCCTGTAAAACTCTTCCGTTAAAGGATAGCCAGGATAGCTCTTTTGGAACAAATTTTTCTACCATGTCCGCCTCATAATTTCATTCATCTAATTAGAAATTATAGTTTTTGTTGTTATTTTGTGAATTCGTTGTGTGACAAATTAAGAAAGTTACCACATCAAATATTTAGTTTTGAGAGGTATAAACAAAAAAAAACTAAAGAAAATCGTGCAAAAAGATACAGTTACTGCATTTGTATGATGAGAATTAGTCTTTCAGATTATCTTTATTCTTTGAAAGTTTCTCAAATACATTGTTGTTCAGCGCCAGGTCAAAAAGATACTGTTTTGCGTTCTCATCGCCAAGCTTTGCAGACTCTTTTAGAAGATCTGCTCCGATAGTGAAGGTTTTTTCATCGTTGCAGAACAACCTTCCAAGTATGTAATAACCGGTTTTTAATCCAAGAAGATTTGTAACTCTACGTGACCAGTAAGCTCCGTCAGAGGTTCTATCCTCTGAATAGAATTTACGGGCAATCTTTGCAGAAACAGTTCCTCTTGAAACAAAGTAATTGATATATTCCTTGTGACCTTCGCTTGAAGCTTTCTGAAGACACATCTCGTATATCGAGTTGGTGTTCACCTGCTGAAATTCATAAGGCTCAATTTTCTCTGGTAAATCAGAGGAATCTTCAAGCTCTGGTAAAGCTACGGATTCATCAAAATCGCCTTTCTGAAGAGAGGATACATACATATGTACAACCTTAGGAGCTGCACTCAGATCTCCGGTCGTACATTTTTTTGCGTATTCAGTAAAAACTTCTTCTGCCTTAGAGGAATATTCCTGCTTTTCTTCAACTGGTACGATAATTTTTTCAGCTGTTTCGTCTTCCAGAGTACATCCGGTAAAACAGACTGCAATTAACGAAATCCAGAGCAGGAATGTCTTATTCACAAGTACTATTCCTGTGGAAGTTCGAAATTATCTACCTGATTGTTGGTTGGAAGAGTCTGTGCGCCAGCCTCAAATCCTGCAGGTCTCTTGAAATCTCCAGACATATCTACAAGAGTGTTGTTCTGGAACAGAAGAATAAGATTCTTGATTTCAGGATCACTCCATCCTTCACGTTTGAATGCTGTGTAATACCAGCGAGACTTGTCAAAAGGATCTACTAACATAGGAGCACCAAGAACGTATCTTACCTGTTCTGCTGACATTCCATATGAAAGGTTATTAACTAGATCCTGATCTACATAGTTTCCCTGATTAAGATCTGCTCTATAAGCACATGAAGATACAAAAGGCACACAGGCACAGATTGCGCTGATGCATAAAAATTTTTTTAGCTTCATAATAAATCCTTTTTTTTATTAGGAAATTGTAGCAAAAAACTGTATATATCTGATTTTATTTTTAATTATTTTTAAATTTTTTTTGCATATTGCTCTTGAAATCAAAAAAAGCGATCCCCATCTTAGTTTTAGCGTTAATTTAACAACAATTTTTTTAAGAGTAAAAAATGCAGACTGAAGAAACTCAGATGAAACAGGCTTTTGAGAATGCTCAGAATCTTGATGAATCTCAGAATATCGAAGAAATTGCAACAGAAAATGTTGAAGCTCAGAATGATGTTGAACCAGAGGCAGAGACTGCAGCTGAGGAGAATCAGGAGTCAACATTTGATGTTAAAGAAATCCTAGCTGAGAACGAGCAGCTAAGATTACAGATGACTGCTTTAGAGAACAAGCACAAAGATGAGATTGATCGTCTTGTTCGTGCTGTTGCTGAAACAGAAAATCAGAAAAAGCGTATCGAAGCAGATGTTGAGCGCGAAAGAAAATTCGGTAATGAGAAAATTCTTAAGGCACTGATTCCTGTTGTAGATTCACTAGAGTTAGCCCTGCAGCATACCGATCCAAACAATGAAGCAGTTAAACCTACTATCGAAGGTGTTAAGAATACAGTTGCACTTCTTCTTAAGGAACTGTCAAAGTTTGGTGTTACCGCTGTAGATCCATTAAATCAGCCTTTTGATCCAAATCTTCATCAGGCAATTTCAATGGCTCCTTCAAACGAGGTTGAAGCTAACTGCGTAATGTCTGTAATGCAGAAAGGTTACACACTGAATGGAAGAGTAGTAAGACCAGCAATGGTTATTGTTTCAAGAGGCGCACCTCAGGAAGCAAATGCTGAGGAAGCAAAAAATACAATAAATATTGAAGCATAATCTTGAAAAAAAATTATTAGACTCCATTTAGTAATACAGATAGATAAAAGTCATTAAGTGACACAAAGAATTTGAAATAGAGGAAATCCAAAATGGGTAAAATTATTGGTATTGACTTAGGTACTACTAACTCATGCGTTGCAGTGTTAGATGGTGACAAAGTAAGAGTTCTAGAGAATTCAGAAGGTCGTCGTACAACTCCATCAATCGTAGCTTATGCTAAAGATGGTGAGATTATTGTTGGTGATGCAGCAAAGCGTCAGGCAGTTACCAATCCAAAGAACACCTTATTTGCTATCAAGCGTTTAATCGGTCGTCGTTATGAGGATGCCGAGGTTCAGCGTGATGTTGGCATTATGCCATTCAAGATCACCAAGGCTGATAACGGTGATGCATGGGTTGAGGTTGACGACAAGAAGTTAGCTCCTCCTCAGATTTCAGCTGAAGTTTTAAAGAAGATGAAGAAGACTGCAGAGGACATTCTTGGTGAAGAAGTTACTGAAGCAGTTATTACCTGTCCTGCATACTTCAACGATTCACAGCGTCAGGCTACTAAGGATGCTGGTCGTATCGCAGGCTTAAATGTTAAGCGTATTATCAACGAGCCTACCGCAGCAGCTATTGCTTACGGTGAGGACAAGGCTAAGGGCGAGCAGAAGATTGCTGTTTACGACTTAGGTGGTGGTACCTTCGATATTTCAATCATCGATATCGATGAGTTAGATGGTGAGAAGACCTTCGAAGTATTAGCAACCAACGGTGATACTCACTTAGGTGGTGAGGACTTCGATAACCGTATCGTTGATTACCTGATCGATGAGTTCAAGGCAGAGCAGGGCGTTGATTTACGTACTGATCCATTAGCTCTACAGCGTTTAAAGGAAGCTGCAGAAAAGGCTAAGATTGAGCTTTCATCTTCACAGCAGACCGATGTAAACCTACCATACATTACTGCTGATGCAACTGGCCCTAAGCACATGAACATCAAGATTACACGTTCAAAGCTTGAGTCATTAGTTGAAGATTTAGTAAACAGAGCCTTAGAGCCAGTTAACACTGCTTTATCAGACGCAGGTCTGTCTCCATCAGAGGTTAACGACGTTATCCTTGTTGGTGGTCAGTCACGTATGCCTATGGTTCAGAAGCTTGTTGCTGATTTCTTCGGTAAGGATCCTCGTAAGGATGTTAACCCAGATGAGGCTGTTGCTATCGGTGCAGCAATTCAGGGTGGTGTTCTGACTGGTGATAAGAAGGACGTTCTACTTCTAGACGTTACCCCTCTATCATTAGGTATCGAGACTCTTGGTGGTGTTATGACTACTCTGATTGAGAAGAACACAACCATTCCTACTAAGAAGTCACAGGTATTCTCAACTGCTGAAGACAATCAGCCTGCAGTAACCATCCACGTTCTACAGGGTGAGAGAAAGAGAGCAGCTGACAACAAGTCACTAGGTCAGTTCAACCTAGAAGGCATTGAGCCTCAGCCACGTGGAATGGCACAGATCGAAGTTACCTTCGATATCGATGCTGACGGTTTAATCCACGTATCAGCTAAGGATAAGAAGACCGGTAAAGAGCAGAAGATTACTATTAAGTCATCTTCAGGTCTATCAGACGAAGATATCAAGCGTATGGTTCGCGAGGCTGAAGAGCACTCAGCAGAGGATAAGAAGTTCGAAGAGCTTGCTACTGCACGTAACCGCGCTGATTCAACTGCTCACCAGATCAAGAAGCAGATGTCAGATCTAGGTGATAAGGTTTCAGATGCTGACAAGACCAAGATCAACAAGGCATTAGGTGACCTTGAGATGGCTGCTCGCGGTGATGACAAAGAGAAGATTGAGCAGGCTGAGAAGGCTGTATTAGAGGCTGCTGCCGTACTAATGCAGGCTGGTCAGGCACAGGCTCAGGCTCAGCAGTCACAGCAGTCTTCACAGCAGTCAAATAGTGCTAATAAGGAAGACGATGTCGTTGATGCTGAATTCGAAGAAGTAAAAGACGACAACAAGTAATTAGTACTTAATATTTCCTAAAAAGGTGGATGATTTTATCATCTGCCTTTTTGTCAATTTAAGAGGACGATATGGCTTCCAAACGTGATTACTATGAAGTGCTAGGTGTAGAGAAGGGCGCGGATGATGCTGCTATCAAACGTGCCTTTAAGCGTTTAGCTATTAAGTATCACCCTGATAGAAACAAGGATCCTGATGCTGGTGAAAAGTTCCGTGAAATCAACGAGGCTTACCAGGTTCTTTCAGATCCTCAGAAACGTGCTGCCTACGATCAGTACGGTTTTGCCGGTGCTGACGGTTCACAGGCTGGCGGCGGCAATCCATTTGGTGCTGGCGCTGACTTTTCTGACATGTTCGGTGACATCTTCGGTGATATTTTCGGCGGTGGACGTGGCGGTTTCGGCTCTCGTTCATCTGGTCCTCGTGAAATCCGCGGTAGAGATCTTAGAGCTAGAATCACCCTTTCTCTTGAAGAAGCTGTTAAAGGCTGCAAGAAGAAGCTTAACGTTAAGACCTACGTTAAGTGTGATACCTGCGGTGGCTCAGGCTTAGGCAAGAACGGCAAGAAAGAGACCTGTCCTCACTGTCACGGTCAGGGACAGATTTTTATGCGTCAGGGCTTTATGCAGGTTTCTCAGACCTGTCCTCACTGTAATGGTTCTGGCTACATCATTACTGATGGCTGTAAGTCATGTTCAGGCACTGGTCGTGTATTAAAGTCAAAGACTCTGGAAGTCGATATTGCAGCTGGTGTCGATACTGGTGATCGTATTCGTCTGACAGGCGAGGGCGAGGCTGGTCTAAACGGAGCTCCAGCAGGTGATTTATATGTTGTAATCGAGGTTAAGGATCATGAGATCTTTACCCGTGACGGCAATGATCTGTACTGTGAGGTTCCAATCAGCTTCACTACTGCAGCCTTAGGCGGTAAGGTTGAGGTTCCTACTCTGGAAGGTGCTGTTAATATCAGCATCAGACCTGAGACTCAGACCGGAATTATGATGAGAATTCCTGGCAAGGGTGTTAAGTCATACAATTCAACCTTCAAGGGTAACCTGTACTGCAAGATTGTAGTTGAGACTCCTATTAATCTGACTGCACATCAGAAAGATCTGCTTAAGGAATTTGAGGCTTCTTTAAACGGAGAAGACAAAGATTCAAAAGACGGTAAAGATGACAAGTCATCAAAAGATGAAAAGAGTGCTAAAAAAAGAGCTGAAAGCGCTGCGAGGCATAAACCGAAATCGGAAGGCTTCATAAAGGGCGTAAAGAAGTTCTTTGATGATCTTTCAAGCTAAAAAAAGATGGTGATTTTTGTCAAAGCAGACATAAATCACTGTTGATTGAAAGTTCACAAAAGTGTATATTTTTACATACAGATGGCGCCTAATGAAAATTAGGCGTTGTTTTTTTTACTCAAAATTTTAGACTGATTCCTTGATTTTTAAGGGATCACAAGGTTTTAGAAACACCAGAGTTTGAATATAACTCGATGTTCATAAGAATAGATAAAACCGGTAAAAACTGACTTACCGGATCGGGAAAAACAGATTCCTTCCTGATACAGATTTAATTATATAAGAGGATTTACATATGGATCAGACTCCAATGACTCCACGTG
>JAZRAY010000005.1:0-4220 GCA_045634805.1 Succinivibrio sp.
TTTTTTGTGCAGGTTTTACATTTTCTTGTGCAGAAAATGCTTTTTATTGGTGAGAAAACTGGTATTTCTTATTAAAATACCAGTTTTTTATTAGATAAGACTGAGAAGATTAGATGTTATTGAAGATATCCAGGTTCTCGCCCTCGGAATCCTTCCAAGCTTTGTCAGCCTTAGCATCATCTGAACGCTGATTTTCAATATCAGTGAAATAGTCAGCTGCAGGAGGAACAATATACTTGCCGGTGAAGATTGAACAGTCAAATCTGGTCAGATTTGGATTCTCTTCAGTGATTGATGCCTCAAGATCTTCAAGCTTCTGGTAAATCAGAGCATCAGCATCGATTGCCTTGCAGATTTCCTCGTTGGTACGGCCGTAGGCAATCAGTTCCTTTGAGGTTGGCATGTCGATACCGTAGATATTTGGGTAACGGATCTCAGGAGATGCAGATGCGAAGTATACCTTGTTTGCACCAGCCTCTCTTGCCATCTGAACAATCTGCAGTGAAGTGGTTCCACGAACAATTGAATCATCTACCAGCAGAACATTCTTTCCTGCAAACTCTGAAGGAATTGGGTTTAGCTTGTTGCGTACTGACTTCTTACGCTCTTTCTGACCTGGCATAATAAAGGTTCTGCCTACATAGCGGTTCTTTACATAGCCCTGTCTGTATGGAACACCCAGAGTTCTTGCAATCTGAACAGCGATATCGATTGAGGTATCAGGAATTGGGATAACCACATCAATCTTCAGATCCTTATGTTCGTTCTTAATCTGTTCTGCAAGCTTGGTACCCATACGTACACGGGTAGCATATACAGAAGCACCGTCAATAACAGAGTCAGGACGGGCAAAGTATACGTACTCAAAGATACATGAATTTAAAACAGGATCCTTTGCACAGATACGTGAATGAAGCTCACCATCCTTAGTAATCAGAAGAGCCTCACCAGGCTTTACATCACGAATCATCTTAAAGCCGATAACATCCAGAGCAACGCTCTCTGATGCAACCATATACTGAGACTTACCGTTCTCATCCTTCTTCTCGCCTAATACTAAAGGACGAATACCATAAGGATCACGGAAAGCAATCATACCGATGCCCAGCACAACGCTGACAACAGAGAATCCGCCCTTGATCTCTTCATATACACCTGAAATTGCTTCAAAGATGTCATCATGAGAAGGCATATCTTTATTGATTTTGGAAATTTTCCAGGCAAGGATGTTTAGGAGGACTTCAGAATCAGACTGGGTGTTTACGTGACGGTGTGCTTTTTTGCACTTTTCTTTTAATTCTTTGGAATTGATGAGGTTGCCGTTATGGGCGAGGGCGATGCCGTATGGGGAATTAACATAGAATGGCTGAGCTTCAGCAGCTGATGATGAACCTGCGGTCGGATACCTTGTATGGCCTATTCCGATGTTTCCCGTCAGTCTCAGCATATGTCGCTGTTGAAAGACCTCTGTTACCATACCGTTCGATTTTCTCTGATGGAAATTATCATCCTCATCAACGGTAATTATGCCCGCCGCATCTTGGCCACGATGCTGCAAGACCTGTAAAGCGTTATATAGTTTTAAATTGACAGGAGAAGTACCTACGATACCAACTACGCCACACATTTAATTTATGCTCCGGTTTCAGTTGTTCCCATATAAATGAAGAACCAGTTAACGATTCGTTGTAATTCAGGTATAAACAAAGAATCTTTATACCATGGATAATCCTGGATAAATGAAAGGATATGTAATTTGCCCAAGATTTGTACTAGCGCAAGAACAGCACTAACTATTAGAATACCTCGTGCAACGCCAAAAGCCACACCAAGAAGTCTGTCAAAACCGGATAGACCGGCTTTCTTCACCAGAGAACTTATTACAGTTGAAACGAATCCAAGGATAATAAGGCTTCCAATGAAAAGGACAATACTTGCTATTGCTTTTCTTGTCAGAGGGTCATTTGAGAAAGTGAGTAGAGATGCAACCTGTTCATAAAAGCGACTGGCGATGATGAAGGCTGCAACCCAGGAAAAGATTGAAGAGGCTTCTTTGACAAAGCCTCTGAAAACAGACATGACGGCTGATAAGCCGACCACGCCTATAATTACCCAATCAAGAGCGGTCAAAACTGCCATTATTTAGTCTCAGCAGAGATAACTTCCAAGCCACCTAGATACTTACGTAATACCTTAGGTACAGTTACTGAACCGTCTGCATTCTGGTAGTTCTCAAGAACTGCAACCAGAGTACGACCAACAGCCAGACCTGAACCGTTTAAGGTGTGCAGAAGCTCTACCTTGCCGTCCTTACGACGAACTCTAGCCTGCATACGACGAGCCTGGAAATCAACACAGTTAGAACATGAAGAAATCTCACGGTAGCAGTTCTGAGCTGGTAACCAAACTTCGATATCATAGGTTTTAGCTGAACCAAATCCCATATCACCGGTACATAGAGTAACTACGTGGTAAGGGATCTCCAATGCCTGAAGTACAGCCTCGGCATCAGCAGTCAGCTGCTCTAATGCCTGCCCTGAATCTTCAGGTTTAACAATCTGAACCATCTCAACCTTGTCAAACTGGTGCATACGAATCAGACCGCGAGTATCACGACCTGCTGAACCAGCCTCTGATCTGAAGCAAGGTGTATGAGCAGTAATCTTAATTGGTAAATCCTGCTCAGGAATAATCTCGTCACGAACCATGTTGGTTAGAGGAACTTCTGCAGTTGGAATCAGGCAGAAGTGGTGATTTACACCGTCACCGTCGCAGTTGCCGTCCAGGTTGGTGTGAAATAAGTCCTCTGAGAACTTAGGCATCTGACCGGTACCATACAGTGAATCCATGTTTACAAGGTATGGAGTGTAGATTTCGGTGTAGCCCTGCTCTTCATGAAGATCCAGCATTAACTGAACCAGAGCTCTGTGAAGCTTGCAGATAGCGCCCTTCATGAAAGCGAAACGTGCGCCTGAAACCTTTCTGGCGGTCTCAAAATCAAGCATGCCAAGGCCTTCACCAATAGCAACGTGATCCTTTACCTCAAAATCGAACTGACGTGGAGTACCCCACTTTCTAACTTCAACGTTAGCAGTCTCATCAGGTCCGATTGGGCATGACTGATCTGGAAGATTAGGAATGGTTAAAGCAATGTCGTTTAACTGCTTTAATACCTCATCCTGTTTTACCTTAACTGAGGATAGTTCTTCACCAATTGCAGCAACCTTAGCCTTAATCTCGGAAACATCCTGACCAGCCTTGATAGCCTGACCGATACTCTTGGACAGGGAGTTACGCTGTGCCTGTAGGTCCTGAGTCTTGGTCATGTACTCTTTACGTAATGACTCCAGCTGGTTAATTTTTTCTACGTCTAATTTGTAGTTACGAGTTGCAAGGCGCTGAGCAGCCTCTTCAATATCAGCGCGTAAATATCTTGAATCTAGCATGAATAAACGCCACAGTTATAGTAAACAAAAAAATCTTATGTCCAAAGCCACATTGAAGGTTGTGGACCTTATCTATCTTTTATCGTCGAGAGAATTGATTGAAAAGAATTTACTCTGCAGACGAAAGGAATTAAACCTGTATAAAACAATCAGAGTTTTCAATTTCTCGATTAGAACGAGCAGATTGAGACTTTGATTGCAAATTTTACGGCGGTAATTTTAGCATATTAAGCTAAAAGTTGCTCAAAAAACTGTATGTAAAATAATAATCATTACATGCTTGAGCAAAAAGAACTCAGCTCCGAGTTGTGATTACACTCAGAGCTGATAATTGGCAAATGATTGGAAAAAACACTCTAATTATTTATTAGCCGCCTCTATTATTTTACCAAAGTCCGTCCCCATCTTGTTTCCACCGTACCTCATATCGACATCGAGAATCTGAGGATTATCAGGATTCCGGAGATCAAGCTCGATTTTTGTTGAAAACAGGAACTCTCCATAGGAAAGTACAGAAGAATACTGATTAACTTTCAGAGTGAAGGTCTGGTCCCTTATAATAGTTGCGCCAATAATCTTTCCCTCATTATCCCTTTTTACCTCGAGGGTACTACCGCTTTCAATTGCACCACCCTTAGCCGTCAAGCAATAAATAGGTTTATTTGGATCAATAGGTTCATCATCTTCTTCTAAAGACATGCCTGCTGCCAATTTATGACCACCATACTTAAGAAATAATTCTTTACATTTGCTAAGCTCTTCATACATAGAATA
>JAZRAY010000006.1:0-8885 GCA_045634805.1 Succinivibrio sp.
CTGAATTTCAGAAGCTTTTTTTATTTCTGATCAATCAGTTATTGTCTATTCAACATCTGTCCAATATCTTTTTTTCTAATTTTCGACATACCTAACTAATTCAGAAATTATTTAATAAGTTAATGTTTTTTAACTAGTAATTTAATAGTCATTTTAGTATAAATTGGATATTACATAATTCGCCATGTACTAAAATTATTAATAGAATTATATAAAAATAAATTCTAAGAATTATCCTATAAAACAAACTGTTAGCATGAGGTTAAAGCTAACTTACTGATATAAATAAATTCTCTCTATTATTATATTTAATTGTCGAAACAGTAATGTTCTATGAACATTTATTCGCTGTTTCTAAGGTAGGTAATATGTCTTTTACTGCAGATCTTTTTGATAATATCAAACCTTCTGCTGAAAAAAGAAAACAGAAGGATGACCTTAAATTCTCTGCTTTCAATAGAGAAGAGCAGAGCTCTGAAGGAAACATGCCTCAGAACGATAATTCTGTTAATGCCGGTGTAGCCGTAAGTACAGTTGAAGAAAACAGGACTACAAGACGTCCTGGAAGACCTAGAACCGGTAAAATGGAAAGAGTTATGTGCTATTTCCCTAAAGAGCTTCTTGAAGATATGAATCATTTCTCCGAAAAAGAAATGATCAGTCGTAATGCTTTTATCATCACTTGTATCTTAAAACATGTTAAGGAATTGAAGAAAGAAGAGAAGAGTGAGAAATAGATTTAAGATCTGATAGCTAAAGCTCCTTTGTAGGAGCTTTATTTTTATCTGCGCTGAAATTCTTCTCTGTTCTGAATAGATGCCTTATCACCTTTCTTGAGAATAATGCATACAGCTCCAGTACCACCTTTCCATGCAGGGGCAGAGTGGAATGCGAGTACGTCAGGTATCTGCTTTAACCAGTGAGCCACATGACTCTTCATTAAGGCCTTAGGATTGGATCTCTCACCTTTACCATGAATAATCAGAATGTTTCGAAATTCATGTCTTTTGGCAAAGGCAATAAAGTTCATTACCTCCTGATAAGCCTGCTCAATGGTCTTGCCGTGCAGATCTATATGATCAGCCTCAGTGTATTCACCATGTCTTAATTTCTGCATTACATATGGCTGAATACCAGGTTTTCTGTACTCAAGAATATCATTAGGCTGAACCATATGAACAAATCCTGATGATGCAGAATCTGTTACATCCTCGCTCTTTCTGGTTGCAGCTTCCTGTCTTATCTTTGCTAAATCTTTCTCTAATACTTCAGAGGTCTTTTCGATTTTATCCTGGACAATTGGTTTAATATCTCCAGAAATTAAATCAGAGAAGGATTCTGAGGTCAGATTCTCTTCTTCAGATAAAAGCTCTAGGAATTCGTTTTTATTACTCATTTAAGTCCCGGTTTAAATTTATGTAAAAAATACGGTCATACAAAGACCAGTGAGGTGCTCTGCAAAATTGGAATATTGTAATTAAACGGGTAGTCTCAGTTAAAAGGTATATAGAAATATACGCATAACTACGCAGATGCAGACGAATAAGATACCACAAAAACGCAGTTTATTATAGAGCTTGAGTGGTGTGGAAATCTCAGGTTCATTCTCTCCGCCAAGTCTTGGTAATCTTACAAGTTCACCTTCATAGTATCTTGGTCCGCCAAGAGAAACATTGGCAAAGCTTCCAAGCATATCCATAACTGCACATGATGAAGCATTTACAAATAAAGGCAGATGAGATTTAAGATTGGAGATTACTCTCTTGAATGAAAAAGAGAACATCATCATGATGAAAAGGAAAATAACAGCAGGAATCATCAGGATCTGTTCCAGCTTGTGAACAAAGATACCGAAATTCTCGTTTCTCTTTTCCTTAAGTGAAAACGATCTGTTCATGACAGCAACCAGCTGCATGATAACGGCTCCTTCCAAACCGAGGAGAATGTACCATACCAGGATGCAGAACCAGTTTGCGAACATCGACATACTGGTAGCTTCAGCCATGGCTTTATTGATTCCCATCTCTGAAAGCATTGAGCAGTCACGAACCATTGTTCCCTGAAGAGTCTTTTTAGCCTCATCCTTATTCTGTTCCTCAAGAGAGTGCTTAACATCAAGTGTGGTTTTGAGCACTGGTTTTGATTCAAGCAGGAATGGCAGAATCAGCAGGGATACGATAACGTCGTGGTTGACAGCAAACTTCAGGAAGAAAACAATCAGAAGGGCGATTATGATAATAAAGAAAGGTAAAAATATGCTTGAGAATACAATCTGAGCTTCAGAGTTCTCTTCCTTATTCACCTTTCTTGAGATGTTTTCAAAGAATGGCTTTAAACTTGAGATTCTCAAGGTATTCCCGATAGGCAGAATAATCTCTAAAAGCATGGCAGTCAGCAAGGTGATTGCCGGATACTCAAGGATTGAGAAGAATGTGCTCAGGACATCTAAAAATGATGCTTCCTTTGCAGCATTTATAATCTGCTCAACGGGCATAAAGCCTCCTACAGCATTTTGATCATAGCTAATACAAGTTTAGCACTGTTTTCTGATGCTGATTTTACATTAAAGTCGTAGGTGCCTGTATCCTGTTCATCAGCAGAATCTGATACTGAACGGATAATAATGAAAGGAACCTTGAAATTTGAAGCAATCTGAGCAATAGGTGCACCTTCACACTCAGTTACCATAGCCTGAGGGAAGTTCTTTAGAATTTCCGCTTTTCTCTCAGGGGTATTGATGAACTGATCGCCAGAAATAATCAGACCCTTTTTAATGTGGTCTTTCAGATTTGGAATTGTTGATGCGGCAATCTCAGCCTTTGCAATCATCTCAGGACTTGCATTGAATACAGCCTCTTCACCTGCCATCTGTCCAATCTTGTAACCGAATGGAGTGAAATCAGCGTCATGATATGAAACACTGGTAGAGAAAACGATGTCGTTGATCTTAAGTTCCTTTGACATTGAACCTGCAATACCAGAGTTAATTACATAATTAACATTGAAATTAGAAATCAGAACAGCTGTATCTGCAGCAGCCTTAGCCTTGCCGATACCTGAACGTGAAACAACTACTTCTTTTCCGTCTTCGGTCTCACCTTCATAAAACTTGAAAGGTCCGATTTCCCTGGTTGTGTATTTTGTTAGTTTGGATAAGAGATAATCTGTCTCTTCATCCATCGCACAGATAATACCAATCTTCATAAATGTTATGTTGAACTCCTGATAAATCAGAAAGTTCAGCCTCCGTTTAAAGGTTAAATTCTGTATGGAATTCTATATAAAAGATTCTTTCCATTACACTAATTATTAGCAGTAACTCTATGACAAATAATCAGAATACTGCACTTTTATGGCTCAATTCTATCAGTTCTTGAGGTGTTTGTCTTTTTATTAGACGTAATTAACACTTTGCGTCTACTGCGATTTTTTGCTTAAAAACAGCAGTCTGATATTTAATTGTTTAATTTTAAAGGAGAAAAAACAGGATACTTTTTGCAGTATCAAAAAATAAAAGTAACCTTCATGAGATCCCCGTTCATAAAAATCTGTGAACGAGTTCAATACAATATCCAGATAAGTGGTAGAAATCGTAATAAAAAAATCTAAAGATATTATATAGATATTATTATTTCAGACGAGATCTCAAAAAAAAACATAGCTTCTTCAAAAAATTACACAGAAGTTTAAAATTGAGTATAGAAAACTATATACAAATTATGTGTGACAGAAATATCTTTTTTTTAGGGGACAAAAATGGAAAACGCTCGTGAAGTCGTCAGACAGACGATGGCTTTGGTTTTAGCTGGCGGTAGAGGAAGTCGACTGAAAGCTCTAACAGATACCAGAGCAAAACCATCAGTATATTTTGGTGGTAAATTCAGAATTATCGATTTCGCATTATCTAACTGCGTAAATTCAGGTATTACAGGAATTGGTGTTGTTACACAGTATAAGTCACACAGTTTGTTACGTCACCTTCAGGCAGGATGGTCATTCTTCAGAAACCAGATGAATGAATACATTGACTTCCTACCTGCATCTCAGCGTCTTGATGAGGAACACTGGTATCAGGGTACCGCTGACGCTATCTTCCAGAACGTTGATATTATCAAGGATCACAAGCCAAAGTACGTGCTGATTCTTGCCGGTGACCACATCTACAAGATGGACTATTCATTACTGATTATGGACCATATCAGAATGGGAAGCCCTCTGACTGTTGCTTGTATTCCTGTTCCTCGTGAGCAGGCTAAGGCCTTTGGTGTTATGAACGTTGACAGCAACAATCTTGTTACCGAGTTCGTAGAGAAGCCAGAGAATCCACCAGCAATGCCAACCAACCCATACATGAGTCTTGCATCAATGGGTATTTATGTATTCGATGCAGAATTCCTGTACGAGGTTCTTGCAAAGGATGCTGCAACCAAGGGTTCACACCGTGACTTCGGTATGGATATTATTCCTCAGCTGGTTGCTCAGCATAAGGTTCATGCTCATGACTTCTCCAAGTCATGTATCCGCAACAGTGGAAACAAGGAAATCGTTTACTGGAGAGACGTTGGTACCATCGATGCCTACTGGGAAGCTAACATGGATATCGCATCCATCGAGCCTCAGCTGGATATCTATGATTTCAACTGGCCTATCTGGACCAACCAGATTCAGTTACCTCCTGCAAAACTTGTTCAGGATATCAGTGGTGCATCAACCATTTTCAGAAATTCTGTAGCATCAGCAGGTTGTATCATTTCTGGTTCTTCAATCAACCAGACTCTGTTATTCAATTCATGTCGAGTTCATTCTAACTGCTTCATTTCAGAATCAGTGATTATGCCATTCTGTATTATTCACCGTGCATGCCGTCTGACCAAGGTGGTTATGGATCGTGGCTGTGAGTTACCTCGTGGCATTATCATCGGTGAGGATGCTGCACTTGATGCTAAGCGCTTCTACCGTTCTGAGGGTGGTGTTACTCTGGTTACCCGTGCAATGCTTACCAAGCTTCGTCAGACTGAACCTGAACTGTTTGAGGATTTTGATAGCTATAAGGCACCAGTTGCTATGCCTTCATACTAATCTGAAGTAGTTTATGAATATAAATGAAATAACTGATCGTCTCTTTTGTGCCAAGCGCCAAAGGGGCGATTTTTTTTCTGAGGGGCCAATGCTCAAGGAGCTGTCCTCTCTTGAATTTTCACCTTTTGGAGTAGAACAGGACCGTCTTAAGATTGCCATGTGTGCTCCTCTAAGACGTCTGCAGCAGAAAACCCAGGTTTTCCCTCTGGATGTTAAAGCTGCATCCAGAAACCGTCTTACCCATTCCCTTGAAGTTGCCGAATATACCCGTCTTATTGCCTATGAACTGGTAAATCAGGTAAAGGAAGTTAATCTTCTATCGATTTTAAGTCCAATGGTAAGCTGTCTTCACAACGCAGCAATTATTCACGATATCGGTAACCCTCCTTTTGGTCATTTTGGTGAGTCCCTAATCAGAGAATGGCTTAAAAAGGCAGTTAACAGTGAGCATGTAAGCGCAGAGATATCTGATTTTGAAAAGGATGATCTTCTGACCTTCAATGGAAATGCTCAGGGTTTAAGACTGGTTAATTCAATTCAGAATCTTAATCTGACCTTAGGTCAGTATGCATCTGTTATCAAGGTGCCATACACCATCAAAGAACTTCTTTTAGGAAAGGGCAAGGGTGAGTCAGGCAATGGACTTCAGGGCGATTTCTATTCATGGTCATACTCTAACGCCGGTGTTTTCCTCTCAGAGAAATATCTTTTAGATGCAATCAGAGAAGGCTGCAACCGCGATACCAGACATCCTTTTGCAACCATTATCGAGTACTCTGATGATCTTGCCTATGTTCTTGCAGATCTTGAGGATGCCTTTGACCGCAATATGGTCAATAAGTACATGATCATAAGATTATGCGAGCGTATTTCAGAGTATCCTGAATTAAATGAGCTTCAGCCTCATCTTGAACCTGAGAAGGTCAGAGCTCTGTTCAAACAGGGAAAGACAGAGGCGCTTTTCTATTTAAGAGAAGTTATTTCCTATTTCTACATAAGAGATTTCTGCGCATCCATAGCCAATAATCTTGAGCACTTCTTAAATACAGGCGAGCCTGATTTCTCCTTTGGAGACTACCCTGGAATAACTGTTCTGAAGATGCTGAAGGATTTTGAATATACCGCTGTGTACAATCACTTTGAGGTTCAGACTCTGGACCTTTCAGGCGCAAGCTATATAAGAGGATTGTTCGGTGCCTATGAACATCTTTTAACCCAGTCTCCTGAGGATTTTTCAAAGGAACTTGTGGCAGCAGGAGGCGAGCCTTTCTGCATGAGAATTGCTTCAAGAATTTCCAGAAGACATAAGCTTGCCTACAGTCAGGCGTGTCAAGAAAATAACTTCAGTGAGATGTACCTGCGTATAAGATTACTTGTTGATTATATCTCCGGAATGACTGATACATTTGCCGCTTCAGAGTATCGTGTTTTAAATGGCATTCACTAAATGCAAATTGGTGCGTATTTTGCTAGAATATAGCCAAAATTTTAACTGAGTTATAAAAACATATAATCAAAATGACTACAGAAACTAATGATATAAATAAAATCACCTCAAATGATCCCGTATTCGATGACATCAGACCATGCCGTGATGACGAGGTCCAGTCAGAGCTGAACAAAATCATCTCTGATGAGATGGTTATCAACAGCATTTTAAGATTCAGATATCCAATCTTCTCAAAGAAGTTTGGCTTTCTGTTAAAGCCTTTTGTTAAAGCTTATCTGAAGAACAAGGTTTCAAAAATCACCTCCATCAGACAGTTCCAGGAAATGGTTTCAACCTTCATGAAGAAGGTTGTAGATTCAACCACCGATGGTGTAGAGCTGGTAGGCTTTGATAAGCTTGAAAAGAATAAGGGTTACCTGTTTATATCAAATCACAGAGACATTTCCCTAGATCCTGCATTTATCGATCTGGCTCTGTTTTTATCCGGTCGTGATACTGTCCGTATTGCTATCGGTGACAATCTGTTAAGACTTCCTGCTGCAACTTCTCTTATGAGATTAAACCGCAGCTTCATTGTTCGCAGATCAATCGAAGCTCCTCGTGAGAAGCTGAAGGCATTAACCCATCTTTCAAATTACATCGGTCTTTCTATTGAAGAAGGTGTTTCAATCTGGATTGCCCAGAGAGAAGGTCGTGCCAAGGATGGCAATGACAAGACCGAAGATGCGGTATTAAAGATGATTTCTCTGTACGGTCGTCAGAAGAAACAGGATTTCAAGGAGTACATGAGCTCTTTGAATATCGTTCCTGTTTCCATTACCTATGAGTACGATCCAAACGATCTTGCAAAGGCTAAAGAGCTGTACGAGAAAGAGAAGAATGGCGAGTACAAGAAGAACGAGTTTGAAGATATTGATACTATCACTCGTGGTATTCGCGGATATAAGGGTCACGTCAAGCTGGTTGCAGGCGAGCCTATTACCGGTGGCTTTGAAACTGCCGAAGAGCTTTCTGCCATGATCGACAAGTTTGTATGGAATAATTATGAATTATATCCATCAGCTTTAATCAGTGCCGGCGTAACCGAGGGTGTAAGCGATTCTGATAAAGAGAAATTCGAAAGTAGAATTGCGTCATATCCTGAATATCTCCGCGACAGAATTAAGGCAATGTACGCTGCACCATTCTATAATAAGGACAGAAGTTAATGTTTAACCCAGTGTTTAACAAGGACGGTTCTGTGAGTTATTTCAGAGTATGCTGCCTTATCACGGCTGTAAGCTGCCTTATCTGCGGCTGTGTCATGAAGTCTTCAAAGCCTGATGATCTTTCTGATTTACAGGCTCAGACTGCACTTTTAGCTGAAGAGGATACCCCTTCGGTGGATAATTCTCTTGAAATCAGAGAAAAGGCTGTTGCAGAACTTGCCCAGAACACTGAGTTTATGCAGACATGCGGAACATTAGACAGAAGCTATGATAACTGCGTTGTAGAACTTTCAGAGGATTTAAAGCCATATTATTCAATGGATCTTGAATCATCTGATGACGGTTACAGCCTGATTCTTAAAGCTACTGATAATAATACAGATACCTGCCGTCTGTTTGAGTCCAACAGTAATGGCGAACTTATCGGACTTAATGAGCAGGGAGAATCTGATAAAAATTGTCTTTTAGACTTGGCAAACGGGGAGAATAACTTTAAAGTATCCCGAGATACAGATAACAAGTCAGGACAGAGTGCTCCTTCTGGACTTGCTCCGATTGTTAAGCACTTAACCAATAGATAATGAGGATTTTATGAAGATTGCAAAAGACACTGTCGCAACCTTAAGCTATACCGTAACAGAGACAAATGGTCAGGTTGTAGGCAGAACTGAACCAGGTCAGCCAGTAACTGCTCTTATTGGACACCGTTTTCTGGTTAAAGGTCTGGAACAGGCTCTTTTAGGTCACAAGAAGGGTGATGAATTTGCTATTACCCTTGAAGCAAAGGATACCTATGGCGAGATCGATGAGTCTCTGATTCAGACCATCGACAGAAAACTTTTCGGTGATTTTGAAATTGCAGTCGGCAATGTTTTTGAGGCAGACTCAGAGCAGGGCCCTATGGCTGTAGTAGTAAAAGAGATCAAGGATGACGTAGTTATTGTTGATGGTAATCACCCATTAGCAGGCAAGACCTTAAACTTCCTAATCGTTGTTGAAGATGTAAGAGAAGCAACTGAAGAGGAAATCAAACACGGTCACGCTCACGTTGACGGTCACTGCCCTTCAGAGCACCACCACTGCTGCCACGGTCATCACCATGATGATGAAGATGGTGAGCATGAGTGCTGTCACGGTCATCACCACGA
>JAZRAY010000007.1:0-7032 GCA_045634805.1 Succinivibrio sp.
CCTGCTGGAACATGACCTGCTGCTGCAGCCTGAATATCAGCTGATGAATCAACCATTCTGAATTCCAAGGTTGCAGTTGCACCCAGAATTTCCTTAGCACGGGCAGTATCCTGAACACCTGGAAGCTCAACTACAAGACGATCTGCGCCCTGTCTCTGAACTAAAGGCTCAGCAACACCTAATTCGTTAACACGGTTACGAATAATATTGATGTTCTGATCAACAGCATTGGTACGAACCTCTGACAGCTTAGCTGCGGTCATGGTTGCACGGATGCAGAACTTGTCACCGATGTCCTGAGAAAGAATGTTGAAGTCCTTATGACGGGACTCTAAAAGCTTCTTAGCCTCATCTCTTACATCAGCGTCCTTGAACTCAACTAAAACATAGTCACCTTCAGCCTTGATTCCTGACAGACGAAGATTATTGTTTCTAAGCTCAGTTCTGAAATCGTTGGTCAGCTGTGCTCTCATCTTCTTCATAGCCTCGTCCATGTCAACTTCCATCAGGAAGTGAACACCGCCACGAAGGTCAAGACCAAGCTTTAATGGATGCATGCCTAAGGATCTCATCCATGCTGGAGTTGCAGGAGCAAGATTCAAAGCAACAATATAATTCTCACCTAACTGTGCACTTAAAATTTCACGTGCAGTTAACTGCTCATCAGTGTTGTTGAAACGAACTAGTAAAGATCCGTTTTCAAATTCGTAATTTCCAGGGATTTCCTTTGCATCAAGAACAGACTTGATTGAATCAATTTTTTTCTGATCTAATTCAACACCATGTGTGCCGGAAATCTGTAAGGCAGGATCTTCACCATAGAAATTTGGTAAAGCATAGAAAAAACCAATGGCAATGATCAGAAATACCATTATGTTTTTCCATAAAGGAAATTTATTTTGCACTTATAGATACCTATAAACCAAAAAGCTGTAAGGCTTTCGCATTACAGCTTGAAAAGATAAAAGAAATTATTTTGACTTTTCTACAGAAACTGCTTCTAAAGTTCCCTTTGGAAGAACAGCTACAACGTAGTTGCGCTTGATCTGCATAACTTCACCGCTTGAAATTGATAGCAGAACATACTCACGGTTGTCAGGTAGCTTAACGATACGACCTGCGATACCACCGTTAGTTAATACCTCATCGCCTACAGTCAGATTATCTAATAACTTCTGTAGTTCCTTGCGCTTCTTGTTATTTGGACGCATGAATAGGAAATACACTGCAATCATACAGATTGTCAGAACAATGATCATGCTTAGATCGCCCTGCTGAGCCTGTGCAGCTTCCTCAGCATATGCTGTAGAGATAATACCCATTTATTTTTCCTTATAGTTTAAGTAGATATAGTTAAAACTTAAATTCCGTAAAGCTCAATGCTCTGCAGACGGTGTTGACAATATACTTCAACTCTCTGAAATCTGTCATTTTATCTTTATACAGACAATATTGAAATTGAATTTCAGAAATTTTTATTGTCAGCTGCCGCTCCTTATAGCCAACCAGATATGCCTGGCAACTACAAAAACAGCAAAAAATTCCATTCAAGTTGCACATTATAGCATTTAATTGTGCAACTCTGACATATTCAACAAAGCTCTTTTTGTATGTCATTGAATATCTCATTCACAAAACGGTTAACAGCCTTAAATATCTACACTTTTTAAGGCTATACTTACAAAAAAAACAGGAGTGCATCGTGGAATACAGTGTAGAAAAATTTTCTTCTGACAAATGCCGTATGGGATATATCAGATTCGGCTCAGGAAAAAAGAGTTTAATCGTAATTCCTGGCCTTAACGTTAAAAGCATCCTTACCATGGCTGAAGTTATCGTACAGGGAAACAGCATCTTTGCAGATAACGGATTTACAGTCTACGTGTTCGACAGAAGAGAAGATGCCTCCTATCCCTACTCTATTGAGCAGATGGCAGAGGATACTCTGCATGTAATCAGGGAGCTGAAGCTTGATAACCTTTACCTGTACGGTCATTCCCAGGGAGGAATGATTTCTCAGAGCATGGTGCTTAAAGAACCAGACCTGTTTAAGAAGGTGGTTTTCAGCAGTACGGTATCAGAGCTTAACAGTCATTCAGAAGAAGTCTTTCGAAACTGGATAAGGTATGCAGAAAACCATGATGCCTTAGGTCTTTATGATGATTTTGAGAGGACCATATTTTCAGAAGCCTTCGCAAAAATTGCCCATCCTGCCATGCTTGATGAGGCAAAACAGGTTACAGAGGAAGAACTGATAAAATTCATTCCCAATACAGAGAATATGTTCTCCTTTAATGTAACCGACCGCCTCTCAGAGATTAAAACTCAAAGCTTTGTAATCGGTTCAAAGACCGACAGAGTTTTTGACTATGAAAAAATAAAAGAGCTTGCAGAAAAATCTCACAGTAAGAGTTTCTTCTTTGAGAATGTCGGTCATAGTCCTGCCTTTGAAACACCTGAATATAATCAGAGAATACTGGAATTTCTTTTAGGCTGATTTCTCAAAAAATGTAATCATTTTCAAAGCATTTAGCCATTTCGTTTCTTATACTCAGATTGAACTCTGTTTAAAACCAGTGTTTATCGAGGATAACGGTGGTGGCTATTTACTTTGCGAGGCGTGTGGAATCATGAAAAGAATCCTTTTTTATTTTATGATGCTTTTAAGCACCTGTATTCTGATTACAGGCTGTGCAACATCAGATTCCAATGTAACTCCTAACGAGAATGAAGCTGTTTCATCTGATAATGGACAGGCTTATAAAAATACAATCTATATCGGCTCAATCTCTGATGTCAGAAAATTCCAGCTAAAATCAGATGATCACTCTATTGCAGTTTTAGATACCGACAAGTACGACAAATCAAAAGTCATAGGAAAGAAAAGAGGAACTATCGGTCTTTCAATAGGAACCTTATATCTTGATGACAATCAGACCGTTAGTGAATTTATAAAGGAAAGCTTTATAAAGGCGGCTAAGCAGAGTGGCTACACTGTAATTCAGAACAAGTCCAAAATAGATAAGAACACAGTCAAAGCAGATATTCAGATTGTAAGATTCTGGACCTGGTATGACACCGGAGTATGGGACATAGATATCAAGGCAGAAATTGAGAACACCATTACTCTCAGTTGCGAAGACAAAACTGAAAAGCTTCAGGTAAAAGGAGCTTCAGTAATTGAAAAACCTATAGGAACAGATAAGGTTTATAACGCAGCTGTGGATACAGCACGCGACAATCTTGTAAAGGATATCGGATCAAAGCTTAGAAAAAGCAAAATTCTGAGTAACTGATTAACGAAGAACACTGGTAAAGGGAGAGTAAAAAAAAATCACACTCTCCCTTAAGTTAAGATTTAAACTCAGATCAGATTAGTTGAATCTGACTATTTCTCCGTCCTCAGGAATCTTTACCTTATCTATGAGATTATTGGTTTTTACAAAGTCCTTCATATGTTTTCTGCCCACTGTACAGTGATTGATAGCATCCATATGTACAGTTACAATATCTGCCTGTGGAGCCATTAAAGAGGCTTTTAAAACATCCTGTGTACCCATGATAATGCCGTCATTAAAGCTCAGAACCTTTGCATAGCCAGTGTTCATCACAAGAATCTCTGGAGTGTATCTGTAAAGGGTCTTGCTGACAGCCGCATTCCAGATGGTATCTCCCATCAGATAAGCTGTTTTCTCACCTTCCTTTTCAAATACAACGCCCATTGCTTCTCCTAAAATTAAGGCTATATCTTTATTTTCAAACATTGCATTAGTACCGTGGGCTCCTCTGATACTTGTAAGCTTAACTCCTTTGAATTCAGTTGCTTCTCCAACGATATGTATGTTTTTAAAGCCCTGTTTTGATATGATCTCGGCATCATATTTATCCTGAACAAAAATCGGAAGATCTTTATCAAGTAATTTCTGTGCCTCATCGTCCCAGTGATCAAGATGTGTATGGGTAACGATAACTGCATCAACATCCTTCATTACCTCATTTTTAGACATAGGCAGATCTACTGTAGGGTTTCTGATCTCAGAGTTGAAAGTTCCCTCAAAGCCCTGATAGGTTCCTTTTGAAGCCAGCATGGGATCGATAAGAAAGGTTACATCATCGTAACTTAGTTTTCCGGTGGCATTTCTTATCTGCTGATATGAAACATCTGCATAGGAGTTTCCGCTTAAAAATAAAATTAGTGATAGAGCAGAAAAAATGGTTCCTTTTAATTTCATTTTTTTTATCCTCGTTTATGATATCTGATGATGAAATTATAAAAACGTGCAAAGATGTTAGCCATGGTGAGATTCAAGTGTATTCAGTATTAAACTTGAAAATTTCAAGTTTAAAAATAACTGCTTGTAAATAAAGGTTTTTATGAAGGTTAAATCGAAAAATATCGACTCTATTGATGAAAAAATCCTGGAATCGCTGTATAGAAACTCAAGACTGTCAATGACCGAACTTGGTGAAGTGGTTAATCTTAGCAGTCAGGCGGTAAAAAACAGACTGGAAAGATTATCTGAGATCGGAGTTGTAAAAAAATACACTCTGAATATCAACTGTCCTGTGTATGGATATAAGGTTCATGCCATTATCACTCTGCAGATAAAACCAGGATGTCAGAATTTACTCTCGTCATTTCTGAAAAAAGGTCATTATCACTATCAGCACTGTTATCAGATAACAGGAAAACA
Organism: Succinivibrio sp.; assembly: GCA_045634805.1. Lineage (GTDB taxonomy): Bacteria > Pseudomonadota > Gammaproteobacteria > Enterobacterales > Succinivibrionaceae > Succinivibrio. The sequence continues at coordinate 4,695 of JAZRAY010000007.1, forward strand.
GTCTTATTATATAGATTGCTACTATAAGGATCAGGCTGAACTGCAGGAGTTTTTAGACAGAATTGATGAGTTTGGATCCTATGAGGTTCAGATTATTTTAAGTGAACTTGAACTGGAGAACTGACATAGGCAGGCTATGGACATTAAAGTCTTTTGCCGAAGGAAAAAAAAGAAATTAAGGAGCTGAATACTTTTTAGTCAGCTCCGTATTATTTTTCAGAACACTAGTTTCTTGCAAAATCAGAAATTGCTCTGATATCTTCAGGAGTGGTTCTGCAGCAGCCGCCTATCAGACGGGCACCTGCGTTGTACCATGAAACAGCGCGCTCAGAGAAACTTACCGAACCGCCACTCCAGGTCTTAGTGAATGGATTATAGATTTCACCTGAATTTGGATAAACAATAACAGGCTTATCTGTTTTTTTCACAATATGCTTAATCAGAGATTCAACATATTTTGGAGCTGTACAGTTGAGACCAACAGCCAGCACATTTGAAAACTCGTTAAGAGCTGATGCGCAGTCCTCAATAGAGGTTCCGTCTGAGATATGCTCCTCATCCTTGCAGGAGAATGAAATATAGGCAGGGACATCAAGCTTCAGATCGTCGATCGCACCTAATATAGCCAGAGCTTCAGTCAGATTTGGAATAGTCTCACAGGCAAAAAGATCAGGTGATGCAGATGCTAACACAGCAAGACGTTCCTTATGGAATGCCTTAAGCTCTTCAAGACCAATCTTATAATCGCCACGGTACTCAGAACCATCTGCAAGATAAGCTCCATAAGGGCCAACAGATGCAGCTACAAGAGGCTTCTGTCTTTTGTTTGAGTCAAAGTCTGAGGATTTTACAAACTCATCACGGGCCTTAACCGCAAGCTCAACTGATAAGGCAATCAGTGAAAGAGCCTTATCCTTGTCTATACCTTTTCTGGCAAATCCGTCTACAGTTGCCTGATAGCTTGAAGAGATAATAATATCTGCTCCAGCCTTTAAATACATGGCATGAACCTTTTCAATCATATCAGTATGATCAATCAGAGCCAGTGCTGACCATAGAGGATCTTTGATATCAAGACCGAGACGTTCAAGCTCGGTAGCAAATGCGCCATCTACAACAACAAACTTCTGTCTGTCTAAATAGCTTTTAAAATCAATCATTATTCTTTCTCCTCAGCTTTTCTGCAGTCAAATGATACTACAGGAGGATTGTCTCCCCTCTCCTGTGCCGGCAGGAATCGCTTGTAGAAATCGTCAAAGATTCTGAAGATTTCCTTGTGCTTAGCAGCAATAATGAACAGGGTTATGGCCACATACACAGCAGATAGAATATCGGTTAAAGCCCATAGAATATCCGCCTGAACATTGTAGAAAATCACACAAGGGATCAGATAGTAAATCTTGTAGAAGTTCATCATCTTCTTATTGGCAGAACTGTCACCAAAGGCATAGTTCACTGACTTCTCACAGGTGTAGTACATACCGATAATGGTTGTCCATGCCAGAACCGCTACAGCAATTGCTGTCAGTTTACCACCGATTTCACCATATACACTTGTGAAGGCAATGGTTGTAAGAGTACTTGAGGTAGCCTCTGAGGTGTAGTAGGAGCCTGTCAGAATAATGGTAAAGGCGGTGATAGAACAGATAATCATGGTATCCAGGAATACTTCACCAAAGCCCCAGATAGACTGACGGACAGGGTGATCGGTAATGGCACTGGCATGTGCAATCATGCCGTATCCGGTACCGGCATCATTTGAATAGATACCGCGGGCAACGCCATACTGAATAGCATCCTTTACAGTAGCGCCGGCAAAGCCGCCTACAGCTGCAGTTGGTGAGAAGGCACTTACGATAATAAGTTCAATTACGCTGGGAATTTCCCTAAAGTGAAGGATTATCACGCCAAGTCCCATCAGAATATACAGCATGGACATGATAGGAACGGCCTTTGACATCACGGCAGAAATACTGCGAAGTCCTCCCCAGATGGTTAAAAGACAGGTAACACCGATGATGATTACAGTTATGAGTCCTGAAACTCCAAAGGCTTCCTTTACAGAACCGACCACAGCCTCAGTCTGAACACAGCAGGTCCAAGGTCCAAGAATAAAACAGAACAGTGCCAGAACAATTGCACCTTTCTTCCAGCCAAAGGCGTTTTTTAAGGCGAAGGAACGGTCACATACATATTCGTCCATGGAATTTTTGTAATGCTCACGATAACGCTGACCGATAATAATTTCGCAGGCCTTGGTGGACATACCGAAAAAGGCTGAGAACCACATCCAGAAAAGAGCACCAGGTCCACCGCTTACAATCGCGGTTGCCACACC
>JAZRAY010000008.1:0-4856 GCA_045634805.1 Succinivibrio sp.
GGCATCAAGATCATGATGGCTATGAGACTATGTGCAAACGTTCCTCTTCAGCATGCAATTCAGACAGCACTGGGCGGATATCAGAGTATCAATGAGCTGATTATTCCTGGTGGTCGTCTATATCAGCAGAGAGCAGCAATGTACGAGAGATTGAACTCTATTGACGGTATTAGTGTTGTAAAACCTCACGGTGCATTGTACATGTTCCCTAAGCTGGACAAGAAATTCAACATCAAGGACGATCAGAAATTCGCTATGGATCTGCTGCGTCAGGAAAAGATGCTTATTGTTCAGGGAACAGGTTTCAACTGGCCAGAACCAAACCATTTCAGAATGGTATTCCTGCCATCAATCGACATTATTAACGATGCCTGTGACAGACTTGAACATTTCTTAAAGACATACAGACAATAACAGTCTTTAAAATCACATTATTAGACAAAGGGACTGCATAAGCGGTCCCTTTTCTATGTTAAAATTGTCATAAATAAAGAAGTAATAATCAGCATCTATTTATGGCAGAAAAAGAAGTAAGTTTTATAACAGATCTTCATGGCAAAAAAACACACGCTATTTTGCCAATCAACGTATATAACCAGCTGATTGCCTTACGTGAGCTTATAAAAAATACCGCTCCTTTAGGTGCTCACGAGATTTATACATTCAGTATCAGAAACATAAGTGCTAAAGGTTATCCCGAAGGGACACGAAGCAAACCTCATTTTGTAGTTTTAAAAGGTTCTCAGGCTGTTCTTCAGCCAGTCGATTCAGTACCACAAAATATCAGCAATATTAGAGAAGATTTGCTTTCTGACGGGACATTAGAATTAGATCCTGTAAATAACTGTTTTGTTTTTGCAAAAGATCTTAAGTTTCAAAGTGCAAGTGCCGCAGCCGCTATAGTAGCGGGCAATGTACGAAACGGACTTGATGTTTGGATAAACAGAGAAGGTTTTACGCTAAAGGAATCTGGTTACGGACTAAAAAAAACAAAGCGTGCTAAATAATTGAGAGGTCATTATGACATTTGAAAAGAAAGATAGCAGAAAACCATCTGCAAATTATAAAAATAAGAATAAATCAGTAGCACACTCAGATAACCAAAAGGATAATCAGACCGAATTTAAAAAAGAAAGAAAGTTCTCAGGAAAAAAAGATTTTTCAAGAAACAGCGATAACAAGAGATCATCTTTCAAACCAAAAAATTCAGATAAATTCAAATTCAGAGAAGAAAGCAGACTGGCTGACACTCAGGCTCATACAGAACATGTAAAACGTAAAGGTTTTTCAGAGTTCCAGCTAAGACTAGTAACCTCAATTCTTGAGGATGTTCTTGTAATGCACAACTCTCTGGACAGAGCATATGCATTCTGGTTCAACAAGGTCAAGATTGATCCTGTAGAGCAGGGATTCCTGATTAAACAGATTAACTTCATGTTCTCAAGATTATCTCTGTTCGCTTTCGTTTCAAACTTAAAGAGACCTTCTGATTTTGAACGCCACGTTGGCAGATTAACCTTCGCGTACTGCGCATACAAAGACTGGCCACTTCCAGAACTAGAAGGTGAAGAGGGCTTTGATCGCAGAGGTCTGAAAAAACGTATTGCAGAAGCAAAAGACGATCCACTTTACAATGATGGCTGTCCTCTATGGCTACAGGAACTTGGCTATTCTGAACTAAAGGCTAAATGGGATGAAGAACGTAAGGCCCTAGGCGGAGAGTCACACAGATTCATCAGAACAAACACCATTAAAGGTACACGTGATGAACTAGCTCATAAACTATCTGAGGAAGGCGTTGTTACCAAATCTGTCGGTGGAGCTCCATTAGCATTGGAAGTAACCTCTAATTCAGCATTGTTCAGAACTAAAGCCTTCAAGGAAGGTTTATTCGAACAGCAGGATGCTGGCTCTCAGCTTATCGGACAGTTTGTCGATGCAAAAAGCGGTGAGAGAGTTATCGATGCATGTGCTGGCTCAGGCGGTAAAACTCTTCAGTTAGCAGCTTCTATGGAAGGTAAAGGCGTAATCATCGCTATGGATACTGAGGCCTGGAAGCTTGAAGATCTGAAAAAGAGAGCAAAGAGAGCTGGAGCCTTTAATATCGAACCAAGACTTATTGATTCCACAAAAGTAATCAAGAGAATGGTTGAATCAGCTGATAAGGTACTTATCGATGCTCCTTGTTCTGGAACAGGTGTAATCAGAAGAATGCCTGATTCAAAGTGGAGAGATGGCAGAGAGCATCTGAAAGAGCTTAGAGATATCCAGGCAGACATTCTGGAAAGATACAGTAAAATGGCAAAAGTTGGTGGATATGTTGTTTATTCAACATGTTCAATCCTTCCATCTGAAAATGAAAAACAGATTGAGAAGTTCCTTGAAAACAATCAGGGAAAATTTGAACTTATCGAAGATAAGCATGTTATGCCATCATCCGGCTTTGACGGATTCTACATGGCAAAACTAAAGAGAATCGGCTAACAAAAAAGGGCCTCACGGGCCCTTTCTATAACTAGGTTCTTTAATAATCCCACTTACGTGGGATTTTTTATTGGATTAGAAGCCTTCTCTTCTACCAGAAAATGATGATCTGAAGCCTGACTTAGAGCCCTTATCACCACGCTTTAAACGGCCTCTATCAGAACCGAAATCTAAGCGTTCTCTTCTATCAGAGCGTGAGCCTCTTGAGCCACCTTCAAATTTTCTGAAATCCTTTCCAGAATGCTGTCCCTGACGATCAAACTTGTCATCTCCAAAACGGCCATTCTTTCTATTTCTATCTCTGTTGCCACGTGAACGAGGTGGTTCAGCAGTATATAAACGAAGATCTAAAGGTCTGCCGCAAACTCTTGCCTGAGCAAGGATATGCATTGTATCTTTTGGCATTCCATCAGGAAGATCAACAGTAGTAAAGGTGTCGAAAATTGAGATTTCACCGATAAACTTAGACTCGATGTTACCCTCATTAGCGATAGCACCAACAATCTGACCTGGTTTTACGCCATCCTTTCTACCAACAGCAACTCTGAAACGAACCATTGCCATCTCAGGATACTCACGTAATGGAGCAGCCTCAGCTGATGGAAGACCTCTTCTCTGACCTCTTTCTGAATAATTATCATCATCAAAGGTTCTCATGCGAGGTTCTGGCTTTGAATCGTCTAATAACAGGGTTCCATCTTTCTGAACCATCTTTGCAAGAGCTGCACACAGAGTTTCAACTTCAATAGAATCGTCAGACAGAAGCTCAGAGATAACCTCTTCGTACATCTCAAGATTACCTTCTGCAATTGTCTCCATAACCTGATTCTTGAAGTTCTCAAGACGAGCCTTATTAACATCAGCAACAGAAGGCATCTGCATTGGCTCAATCTTCTGACCGGTAACACGTTCAATAAGACGAAGTGCTCTTCTCTCACGAGGAGAAACGAACAGAATTGCTTCACCAGTTCTGCCGGCGCGACCAGTTCTACCGATACGGTGAACATATGATTCTGCATCATAAGGAATGTCATAGTTGAATACGTGGGTAATTCTGTCTACATCAAGACCACGTGCAGCAACGTCTGTAGCAATAATGATATCAAGATGACCAGCCTTTAATCTGTCAATGATCTTCTCACGCTGACGCTGTGGAATATCGCCGTGAAGTGCCGCACATGCTAAACCACGAGCCATAAGCTTATTAGATACATCTTCAGCATCAGTCTTGGTTCTTACGAAAACAATAACTGCATCGTAATTCTCAACCTCAAGAATACGAGTCATTGCATCAATCTTATGAGCACCTGATGCAATCCAGTATCTCTGGTGAACGGTTGTAGCAGTAGTAGTCTTTGATTCAATTCTTACATCAACAGGATCTGTTAAGTGATTTTTTGCAATCTTAGCAATAACAGGAGGCATTGTTGCTGAGAACAGGACAGTCTGTCTTGAATCAGGGGTATTGCTTAAAATCCAGTCAACATCATCAATAAAGCCCATTCTTAACATTTCGTCAGCTTCATCGATGACCATAAATGAAAGGTTAGATAAATCTACCTTACCTCTTTCAATCAGATCAATAAGTCTGCCTGGGGTTGCAACAACAACCTGAGCACCGTGTCTTAAAGTTCTGATCTGATTTTCATATGAAGCACCACCATAGATAGGTGCAACTCTAAAATCTTTAATATACTTTGAAAAACTCTGGCAAGCTTCTGCAGACTGAATGGCAAGCTCACGAGTTGGCTCTAAAATTAAAGCCTGAATGTAACTTTTCTTGCAGTCGATTCTTGAAAGAATAGGTAATGAGAAAGCTGCAGTCTTACCGGTACCAGTCTGTGCCTGGCCAATCATATCCTTGCCGGATAAAACAACTGGGATTGATCTTTCCTGAATAGGAGTAGGAGATTCAAATCCTAAATCATGTACAGCGCGAAGAACTTCTTTGCTTAATCCTAAATCATCAAAAGTGACGATTGATTCTTCTGACTGTGAAACCAATAAACTCTCGTCGCCGCCAACAGTGGTAGCGATATTTTTTTCAATTAACTCTGACATTTTTGCTCCGATAAAAGAGGAGCGTCCCTTCTTAACGATATGATCTATATGACCTATAGATTAACAAATCTGAAAATACTATACAGATATACGCAAATGAGCCAAAAACCCGCGGCTCAAGAAAAGAAAAATAGACACGCCTCAAAACTAATCGTGCAATTATACTTAAAATGTGAGCTATGTGGCAATATTTTATTCATTTAATTATACAATCAAAGCTAACACATTGATTAATATATTTATTATTCCTTACTAATGTTGTAATTGCAAAATTAGCATCTTTTGCAAAAGAATAGAATATACATATCGAT
>JAZRAY010000009.1:0-5163 GCA_045634805.1 Succinivibrio sp.
GCAGTACCCGCGAAACTTGGCAGACTGCCTTCAGTTGAAGAGTATTTTGACAGCACCAGATGCCTTGATGGCAAGGAAGATGCGATTTATTCACTGCTTGATTTCTCAAAAGGTGAATAAGACGTAGTTTTTGGTGCAACCTATTATACAAAATGCAGAGGTATGCTCTATATCTCTGCATTTTTTTATTAATATCACATAATCACGTTGTATACTGTGCAGATTAAACAAAGACGATTCCGTGTTTGCTATAATTACGGGATACACTAAAAAATTTTTATTCAAGTTGTAGACAAGGTCTACCTTTTTTCATTTTGTTAGGAGTAACACATGAAAGTTGCAGTTTTAGGTGCAGCAGGCGGTATTGGCCAGCCTTTATCAATGATTTTAAAGAATGCTTTACCAGCAGGTTCAAAGTTAGGTTTATATGACGTTGCACCATTTACCCCAGGTGTAGCCGTTGATCTAAGCCACATCCCAACAGACGTTGAGGTTCAGGGTTTCACCGGTGACGATCTTCCAAAGGCTCTTGAGGGCGCCGACGTTGTTGTAATTCCAGCTGGTGTTGCTCGTAAGCCAGGTATGACCCGTGATGACCTGTTCAACATCAACGCAGGCATCATTGCTAACCTAGTTCGCAACTGTGCACGTGTATGTCCAAAGGCATGCATCTGCATCATCACCAACCCAGTTAACTCAACTGTACCTCTAGCAGCTGAAGTTCTAAAGGCTGAAGGTGTATACGACAAGCACCGTCTATTCGGTGTTTCAGCTCTAGACGTTCTACGTTCAGAGACCTTCCTGGCAGCTGAGCTAGGTATTTCTAACCAGAGAATTCTAGTTCCAGTAATCGGCGGTCACTCAGGCACCACCATCATTCCTTTACTATCAAAGGTTATCGGTCACGAGAAGATTGCTGCTGACCGTATCAAGGCTCTAACCGACCGTATCCAGAACGCTGGTACCGAGGTTGTTGACGCTAAGGCTGGTGCTGGTTCAGCAACTCTATCAATGGCAACTGCTGGTGCACGTTTCGCTCTTAAGGTTGTTAAGGGCTTAATGGGTGAGCCAGGTGTTAACGAGTACGCATACGTTGAAGGCGGCTCAAAGGTTGCTCCATTCTTCGCTCAGGCTGTTCGTTTCGGTAAGAACGGCTGGGATGAGGTTATCGACTACGGTACCGTTTCAGAGTTCGAGCAGAAGTTAATCGACGAGGCTGCTCCTCAGTTAGCAACCAACATCAAGAAGGGTGTTGATTTTGCTCAGAAGTGGTTATCAGAGAACAAGTAATCTGTAATCTCTAGATTTTAGAAATTCAAAACAGGCGATACTGAAAAAAAATTCGGTATCGCTTTTTTTTACTAAATTTTTTCTGAATTCTGCCGTAAATAAATATGGGATAAGAGCGTCGCAGATTTTCAAAGTGATTTGAGAATTTGCATTTGTTTTTATGTTCTATACTTATAACAATTCATTTAAACCAAGGAGGAAATAATGGTGAAACATTTCAAGATTAGTGCCATTGCACTAGCCCTTGGTTTTACAATCATTTCCTATTCAGATGCTGTTAATGCTGCAAAGTATGAGGTTATGACTTCTACCAGAGCTATGGTAGCAAGAGATACTTTGTCCGGCATTGATTTTAGCGGTCTTGCCAATTCAGCTCCAAACGCCAGCACTGAGATGTACTCTCCTGACAAGATGAATTCCATTATTGAAAACAGCCGTCTTGCAGAGATTGTAAGAGATCAGGATAAGTGTCAGTTCACTGCTGATATTGAAGACCGTGCACGTATCGTTAAGTCTCCTGTGTTTATGTATGCATGGGGCCAGATGCTTTTAGGCGGTATCTGCGTTAGAGAGGATAAAGAGCTTGGCTTGGGCTATATCAGACATTCAGCTGATGATGGCTATGCTCCTGCCATGATGCAGATGTCGGTTTATTATGAGCGCGGTTCTGGCATGGGTAAGAGTCTTAATATGTCAGAGCAGTATATGCATACTGCTGCTGCTTTAGGTTCTAAGACTGCAAGATTAAACTGGGCAGATATGCTGGTTCGCGGCTTTGGCTCTCCAAATCTCTATGAAGAGGCTTATGGCTGGCTGTACCACTGCGATTTTGATGATGAGTATTCCAAGGCTAAGAAGCTGTATCTTCAGGAGCAGCTCAAAAAGTTCCTGCCTCCAAATGTTGTGGCAAGAAATGAGGCCTTTGCTCCGGATTTCTAAATAGAATTTCTCTTTGCAATGGAGGGGACCTGCTAGATTGTAAGTCTCCTCTTTTCGTATATATAGGCTCCGAACATAATTGAAAAGCCTACTATCCATCCTATAGGCATAATCGAACATACTCCTATATATCCGAATTTCTCAAGCAGCAGGTCGATTATGAAGTAGCGGATACCCAGCTCAAAGAAACTTGAGATTAGAGGGTATTTTGCAAGTCCAAGTCCCAGAAGGGTATTCTTCAGAACCATAATCATTCCAAAGAAGATATAGAAGATTACGTATACGTATAAGGTTTCCTGTGCCAGTCTGATAATGGAGAGATTGTTATTCTCTATGAAGACCTCAATCAGAGGCTTTGAGAAGAGCACAATCAGAGCTGCAAGAAAGAGGGTAATACCGATATTGAGGATAAATCCCTTTTTCACACCTTCGGTAATTCTTCCAAAGTTACATGCTCCGTAGTTCTGAGCTGTAAACACAGACATGACTGAACCTAAGGCGATATAAAGCTGGGAGAAGATCTGATCTACAATAATCGCTGTGGCAAAGGCAGCAACAGCGTTGGTTCCAAGTCTGTTGATTCCGCTTTGCAGTACCAGTGTGCAAAGAGAGATGACACACAGCTGAAAGCCCATTGGTAAACCAATCTTAACGTGTCTGTAAAGAAAATCCATACTGAAACGGAAGTCATCGATAGACAGTCTTAATTCAGGAAATTTTCTGTGAATGTAAATGTAGCAGAGGAGATCTGATACGGTCCATGCTACAACTGTGGCATAGGCGGCACCAGCAATTCCCATGTCAAAGCCAAGTATGAAAACCAGATCCAGACATAGATTTATAACAGAGGAGATAATAAGAAAATACAGAGGTGTTTTACTGTCTCCTAAAGCTCTCATGATACATGCCAGAAGGTTATACAGAATCAGAGGCAGAGTTCCTGCAACGATGATGTACATGTATGTATGGGCAAGCTCTAAAATCTCCTTAGGAGTATGCAGAAAATTTAAGATACGGTAGGAGAGGGGAAGAATCAGAGCGGTTACTGCAATGGCAATTATCACAGAGAGAATGGTTGAGATTGCGTAGGATTTTTTTATCAGATCAAAATTCTTCTCACCGAATTTGTGGGCAGTAACAATGGTGAAGCCCTGAGTTGAGGCAAAGATAAAACCGAAGACCAGAAAGAATATAGGTCCTGTGGCACCACAGGCAGCAAGGGCATCAAGTCCAATAATTCTTCCTACAATCAGCATATCAAAGAAGTTATACAGCTGCTGTACGCTATTTCCTATGATGATAGGAATAGCGTAGAGAATAATGGATTTATAAATACTGCCGCGTGTCAGAATATCTGAATGCATGTGGTGGCCTAATACTCTTATCTAAGCGTTTTTTCTCTGAAGAACATTTCTTAGAATGTTCTTGAGCATTTCAACGGATGTATTGACTGAGTTGACATCAAGCCATTCTCTGTCGGTATGACAGTCTCCACCTAAAGGACCAAAGGAGTCCAGAACAGGGAGATTACACTGAGAGATATGATTGCCATCAGATACACCGCCAGATGACTGGAAGGTACATTTAATGCCAAGCTTTGCCCCAGATTCAGTTACAATCTGCTTAAGTTCATCAATACCTTTGACCATAATCATTGGAGGATTTAAGACCAGAATCTTGTATTCTGCCTTAATGTCTGGTCCAAATGGCTTTTCAAACTCAGCCTTGAACTTAGTGAAGAAATCGTCCCACTGTTCATTGGTCCAGAATCTGACATCAACTCGGGCCTGACAGTCCTGAGCAATTGCATTGGCAATAGTTCCGCCCTGAATGGTACCGAAGTTTACGGTAATGTCCTTTGTAGCAAGTTCATTTATTCTGAAAATGCAGTTGGCCATGGCATTGATTGCACTTCTGCCTTTCTCCGGACAGAATCCGGCATGAGCTCCTACACCGTGCATGAAGATATCTATGTGAGAAATACCCTTACGTCTTTCGGTGATAAGTCCAAGCTTTTCCTGAGATTCAAATACCAGTGCATATGAGGATTTCTTTGCGTAGGAGTCAATCCATGGTGTTGAGGCAGGACTTCCTATTTCCTCATCCGGGTTGAATAAAACTGCAATGGATAGAGAGTTCAGAACACTTTTCTCTAAAGTACACAGAGCATAAAGAATTGCCAGACAGCCATTCTTCATATCTGCAACACCTGGGCCATAGGCCATGTTGCCTTCGATTCTGAATGGTCTCTGTTTTGCAGTACCCTTTGCAAAAACGGTATCCAGATGCCCTGATAAAAGCAGATCGTAATGGTCAGCTCCTGGTTTGTTTGTAGCAAACATTCCATGACCGACCTTATCTCCAAGATCGACCTCTTCGACATGGAAACCACTGTTTTTAAACAGGTCGCAGAATATACGGCAGACACTGGTAACACCCTGTGTATCAGTACTGCCGCAGTCGATATTAACTACCTTTTCAAGAGCGTCAAGGTAGTCTTTCAGATTAGATATCATTCACTAACTCTATTTAACAAAGCCTCCCTTTGCGCCAGCCCACGCAGGAAGGAATGCTCCCTTGTAGGCATCAAGGATGGTGTCGGCAACAGCATCAGTCTGATATGCTTCTACAACCTTCTTCAGATCAGCATCATCAGCTCTGTCCTTCTTGGCAGCAATAACATTGATTAGAACTGCTGCTGCAGGATTTACCTTAGGATCGATATTTTCCTGATAGATTGAATCGGTGCTTGGATTCAGGTTTGCGGTATAGGCATTGCCACCGTTGATTAGAGCAGCGCTTACATCTGGAAGAATTCTTGCAAGAATGCCTGACTCAGCCTCACGAATCTTAATCTTCTTTACGTACTCGGTGATATCAGCCTTGGTTGGGGTATAACCCTTTGATGGATCAACCTTGATAAGACCTGCTGAC
>JAZRAY010000010.1:0-2489 GCA_045634805.1 Succinivibrio sp.
ATATTCTATAAAATGCTACATATCAGTTACGGATATAGTTTTCTTATATAAAAAGACGATTTATCCAATAGTTATTATCAAAAAAAATAAATAATAAAGAATAGCTATATAAAGTTATAGCAAATAACTATAAGGTTCGAGATATGTACGAAATTTTATGGCATGGACGAGGCGGCCAGGGAGCATTTACTGCAGCAAAACTTCTATCTGCAGCCTGGACCTTCAAAGCCGATGAGAACAAGGCACTGGCCTTTCCTTCTTTCGGTCCGGAAAGACGCGGCGCTCCTGTCAGAGCTTTCTCAAGACTTGGAAGCGGCTCTTTAGGTGACCGCTCTCAGATAAAGAAAGCAGACTATGTAGTATTTCTGGATGACACTCTGTTCGATGAGCATGCATACGAGGAATTAAAGGAAAACGGAAAGATCATTCTCTGCACTAAAGAGAAGGTAAAAGACGACAGAGTTCTATGCATCGACGGCCAGAAGATTGCCCTTGAGATTTTAAAAAGACCTATTACCAATACCGTAGTTCTGGGTGCTCTTCTTAAGGTCTTTAATGCCATAAAAATCGAGGATTTAAAGCCTGCAGTACAGAAGCTGATGTCAACAAAAATCGCAGATATCAACCTTGAGGCAATCAGATTTGCCTATGAGGAGGCTGTCTGATGATTCGTGATGTTAATGAAAAGGATTTTAAAACCTTAAAAAACATCCCTTTTGCACCGGCATACAGACACACTCTGGTAAGTGTAAATAGCGGATTTAGAACAGAAAAACCAGTATGCAGCAAGGAAAAATGTAACGGCTGTTTTCTGTGCTACCTGTACTGTCCTGACGGTGTCATAAAGAAGGACGGAGAAAGCATCAGCATAGATTATGACTACTGCAAGGGCTGCGGTATCTGTCAGAAGATCTGCCGCAAAGACGCAATTCATATGGAGAAGGAAAGATAAATGACCAAGGAGTTTCTCTCAGGCAACGAAGCATTCGCTTACGGAGTAAAGCTCTCCAGGCCACATGTTATCTCAGCCTATCCAATTACACCTCAGACCACGGTTGTGGAAAAGCTTGCAACCTTAGTCGAGAAAGGTGAGTTAAAAGCGGATTTCATCCATGTTGAGTCAGAGCATTCAGCTTTATCAGCAGCCATAGGTGCAAGTGCTGTTGGAGCAAGAACCTTTACAGCAACCTCATCACAGGGACTTCTGTATATGGCTGAATGCCTTCCTTACGCAGCTGGAGGCAGATTTCCGATTGTAATGATGAATGCCAACCGTTCCACTGCTCTGCCATGGAATATCTACGGTGATCAGAGAGATTCTCTGACCCTTTTGGATTCAGGCTGGATTCAGTCCTATGCAAAGGATGCCCAGGAGGCTTTAGATCTGGCTTTAATGAGTTTCTATATTGCAGAGGATAAACGTGTTGCAACACCTGTAATGGTAAACCTTGATGGCTTTACTCTGACTCATACCTATGAGGCAGTTGAGGTTCCATCAGATGATGATGCGGAGGGATTTCTTCCTGATTATGAAACAGATAACAAGCTCTCACTTGAAGAACCAAAGAATATGGCCTTCACTGCAGGACCAGATACCAACACCGAATTCAAATATAAGGAACATCTGGGCGTACTTGCAGCAAGGGATGTCATTTCAGAGTGTGAAGGACGTTTTGAAAAATACTTCGGACGTAAGTACACAGGACTTGTGGAGCAGTACCGTACAGAGGACGCTGAATACATAATCATCACTCTGGGTACCCTGTACAAGAGTGTCTGCGAGTGTGTGGATAAGCTTCGCGCTCAGAATCAGAAGGTTGGCTGTCTGAGACTGAGATATCTAAGACCTTTCCCTAAGGCAGAGCTGATTGAAGCTCTTAAGGGAGTTAAAGCAGCCGGAGTATTGGAGAAGGATATCTCCTTTGGCAATGAAGGTACAGTTTACACCAATGTCTGCTCAGCACTGCAGCAGAGCAGTTTCACAAGTCCATGCTCCAACTATATAGCAGGACTGGGCGGCAGAGATGTTCCCCTCTCTGATATTGAAGAGATCTTCTCAGATCTTAAAAGGGAACAGAACGGTGTCCATTTTGTAGGACTTGAGGAATAACCATGAGCGTTAATGTAAATACACTTCGAGAAGATGAATACTTCTTCGGTCACAAGGCATGTGCCGGCTGCGGCGGTGCTCTTGCAGTGAGAATCGCGCTCAAGGTTATCGGACCTAATGCCATTGCAACCATCCCTGCAGGATGCATGTCAGCTGTTGGATTCAACTTCCCTCAGCTGTGCTTTAAGAACAATGCCATCATTTCAACCTTTGCGGGAACAGCATCAATGATGACTGGAATTGAGGCGGGTCTTAAGGCTCTTGGAAAGAAGGATTACAAGGTAGTTGGATTTGCTGGTGACGGCGGTACTGCTGATATCGGAATTCAGGCACTTTCAGGTGCCATCGATAGAAACGACGATGTGCTTTATATCTGCTA
>JAZRAY010000011.1:0-1713 GCA_045634805.1 Succinivibrio sp.
AACTTAAGTCTCTGGCACTTCCAAAAGACAGTCTAACTACTGTAGGATTTGCTGCAACCGAAGTTGTGAAGAGAAAGGATTTTCCATCAGAGTATCTTAAAAAGAAGAATGCCATCTATCGTGCTGAGCATGAGTATCAGATCTTCTCACTGCTGAAGAGCAACAACATTCAGACTGGTTTCATAACCAAACCTCTGATTATGAAGAACGGTGAAACCACCGGCTCATACTGGTACATTCCTCATGAGTACTATTCACCAATCTACTACTACATTATCAGCACTGATAAGTCTGATAAGACTCAGGAACTGTATAACTATATCAGGGGAAACAAGAAGAATCTGGCTGAGTTCTACAGCGCTGGATTCGAAGCACTTAACAACTAGTTGCCACAGAAGTAGCAGTCAAAGCGACAGGCTTTGCCGTCAACAAAGCTGCTTCTTCTGAGATTAAGCTCCAGAGGTGGTTCATTTGAAGGACGTTTAACCACCAGATGGTGTTTAGCCACTGTCAGAAGGAAATTAGCATACTCAGTGGTGTCCTGATCAAATCCCACAATCTCGTGAAATACTCTCATATCCTTTTTAACAAGAGCACTCTTGGTTCTCTGAGGGAACATAGGATCATAGTAAATAACATCCGGCTCTGGCAGTTTCTCGCCATTCTTGAGCTGTTCAGCAACTGAACCTAATGATGTCAGATGAGGAAGTCCGTTTTTCAGAGAGGATAGAATCTCAGTATTGTTCTGAGCATGAGTCATGGCTGACTTTAATAGCAGCCAGATAACAGGATTGCGCTCGAACATATAAACCTGACAGCCGGCTGACTGCAGAATAATACTCTCGCGACCAAGTCCCGCGGTAGCATCAAATACCAAAGGCTTTACTGTCTTACCGATTACAGCTCGACAGACAGCTTCTGAGTTCTTTCCGCTATGAGCAAGTCTCCACAGAAGCTTGTCTCTGAACAGATCAATCTCAAAATCCAGAGGAGTAATCGAGTCATCAGAAAGCTCAAGCACAATCTTCTGACCGACCTTTAAAAGAAGTTCATTCTCAAACTTAAGAGAATGCCTGTCTATATAGGACATTACATCCAAGGCAGCATCTTTAAACGGAGAATTATCTTCAATCTGGATCTTTAGCATGGGCGAAACTTTTTAATAGCGGCGTCAAAATCAGGCTTTACACCTCTCCAAAGTTCAAAACTCAGGATAGCCTGCCCTATCAGCATACCAAATCCGTCGTTAACATTCTGAACATTCAGAGATAAAGCCTTTTCAGTAAAGGTTGTCTTAGCTGTTTTAGAATACATTAAATCATAAACAGCCTTGGCACTGGCTATTATCTCATCTTTTACAGGAGGTAAATCACCGCTTAATGAAGATGATGAGGCATTGATAATAAGATCAAAGCTACCTTCAATCTCATCAAAGCCACAGCCTTTAACCTTCTGAGGGTATACTGAAGCTAGAGCCTGAGCCTTGGCAACTGTTCTGTTGGCAATCACGATCTCTTTAGGCTGTTCATTGATAATTGGAAGCAGAATACCCTTGGCTGCACCGCCGGCGCCGATAATCAGAATTCTGGCACCAGTAAGTGGACATGAAAGTCTTTTTAAATCATAGACTAATCCTCGGCCATCAGTGTTATCACCATAAATGGAACCGTCTTCCATTACTTTAAGAGTATTAACTGCTCCTGCAGCCTTTGC
>JAZRAY010000012.1:0-2127 GCA_045634805.1 Succinivibrio sp.
ATCTCTACTCCGTCCTCATTTACCCACTTTGAACCATTCCATTTAAGAATCTGTCCTGTGGTAAGGCTTGTGAGCTGTACATCTTCAAGGTCTGACATTGCAGATGCACTTCCAGAACCGCCGCCTTTAAGGTTTGGAGTATCAAATTCATCATCTTTTGTCTTGATAGTAAGCACATATCTGTCAGAAGTGCTTTCTTTTACTGTGATCTCAGGACTAAAACCTTCTTCGCCCTGTTCACCCTTTAAAGACGCAAGCCACTCTTCTTCTGTACCTGAGTATCCATGCTCTACAGCTACCTCATATGCAGACTTTCCATCTTCACCTTGGACTGTCTCAACTTCTCCTGCATCTTTTGTGGTGTCATCTTCATATGTCACAATAAGATGGTTACTTGCATTAATATCAACCGACTTTATTCCACGACCATCGTCACCATCTACACCATCCATAACGTCAAGAGTTCCCTCTTGTGTTGCACCTGATGTATTTTTCCACTCAAATGTTACTCTATTTCCACCAGTGATAGGTGTGATGCTCTTTATGGTACAATTTGCGCCTTTAAGACCGCCAAACTCTTCCGCTGTTTCATCAGTATAGGATTTACTCTTGGCATAAGTAATAATATCCATAGCTTTACCTCACTTAAATCTCTCTGAATACATAGGAACTGTTCATAATGTAAACTTTTCCATCATCTGCATTGATAGCATCTGTTCCCAACTTAAGATTATTAGACTGAGCATATTCTGATAAATCGGTTGTTGTTGTAGTTCCATCAAATGCCAGGTGTCCTACACCATTCTGATCTGTTGATTTTATAGAATTTATAGCCATGTCACACCTCTTTCTTAACTAAACTTCAAACTGCATCTGCAATTACTAAGCTGTTTCATAGTTCCATGAACATAATCATGTGGAAATAGCATCATGCAATCCTCAAAAATAAAATAATCATCAATAGGAATTGTCCAACCATTCATTTCCAAATGATCTTCCCTGGTTCTGTCATCAACTTCTGCAATCCATGTTTTTTTCGTAAATCCGACCAATTTTGCTTTTTCTATGTCAATATGGTTGAATAAAGTATTGCTTTCATTAACTGCATTAAAAGCAGCTCTTTCTACAGATGTAAAATATTCTTCTCCTTGATGATCTAGCGTTACTTTGATGAGTTGTGGAATAAATAAAGCAACATATTCATCTAAATAGTCATCTGGTTCAGCAAATTGGAAAAGAACTTCTTTGTACATGTTCTCGAAACTTCGTTGTGTACCTTCTTCTTGGACTCTTTCAGGTGCATTCTCACACCACATCAAAAAAAGCAAGATAGCATCAAATATCTCTTCTGATGCTTCTTGCCTTTCTTTTTTTTGCTTATCTGTAATCTTCATTGAGTCAAAGTAATGGGCTATAAAATCATGATAGTCAAAAGCTTCTGAATTATTTTCAGTAAAATCGATTGAATCGTTACTTAAAATATTCAATTCGTCTATCTTCGCCCTTGCCATTTATTACTCCTACTCGTTATCTGTATTTACTTTTGTCTCAGTCTTTACTTCTGTGGTTTCTGTTTTGTTTCCATCAAGTGTAGGACTATTATCTATCTGATATATTGGATCATCAGCTTGTGGTGTAACCTTTGTTTCTTCCGAGATATTTTGTTTCTTTGCAACACTTTCACCACTTCTTTCAATTACTTGCGCTGGATCTGGGAATAATGCAACTGCATCCAATGTATCTTCAAGGCTAAATCCTTGTCCTAGAAGAGTCGCAATTGCTGTTGTCTTTACGGACAACTCGTAGCTCTTTTGTCTCTTAATACTTGGCTCTAAGTCAGATGGGACAATTTGTTTTATTGCACTTCCTTCAGGACACTTGCTTTCTCTGATAGCTGCACAGATTACTTTGATTTCTTTACGTAAAGATTTAGAGATAACCATTTCCTCTTTACTAGCTGCTGTCTCAGCTGCACTCCATCCTGTTGCATCACTCATTGCAATGCCTGTGCTACCACCTGAATTATCATTTCTCTGAGGAACATTACATTTTTGAAGTATTAATGCTCTCTGAGTAACAATATTTCTCAGAATTCCTGCGTAATCATAATTTACAGTAAGTGGCTGA
>JAZRAY010000013.1:0-6442 GCA_045634805.1 Succinivibrio sp.
AATAATCAAAGAAATAATGAAAAGTCAGAGCTCGTTTCTCATCAGATACGAATTGAACTAGGAACAGATAGATTGAGAAAATAATTAAAAGACTTGAGGAAAGTAAAACTCCTCGCAAAGAGGAGTTTTACAGCAATTCGAGTATGAATTACTTAGAAGAACCAGATGCTATCTTACGTAGAACGTAAATAAGTCCACCAAAGAAGATAACAAATGAAATTACGCTGATAACAGTTGCATCCAGACCAAGATCAATAGCCAGAGGTGCATCAGAACCACCGGTTGAAATTGATGCGGTTAGAATGAAGGCCATTAAAACGCCCATCAGACTTTCACCAACAATCAGGCCTGCAGCCATTAGATTGTTTCTGCTGTCCAGATTGATCAGTTTCTCTTTCTGCTCTTCCTTGTCAGTAAACTTGTGCTTAATACGACGAACGATGAAGTAAGAAGCGATTGCACCAATGATAATTACAACATTAACGCTTGATGGCAGATAGATACCTAAACCAACGGCTAGAGGAGCAATGAACATCTTGTTCTTGGTAACTTTCTTGATGAAAAGATTCAGAACAATTAATACAACACCTAAAATCAGACCAAGAATAATATAGGTCCACTCCAAGTGGTGGTTAAAAATACCCTTTGCAATAGATGCCATCAGAGTTGCCTGAGGAGCATTCAGAGTCAGACTTGGATCCATATTTGCTCTTGGCATTGCACCTGGGAAACCATAGCTGTTGTACAGAAGCTCAAGAACAGGAGCAATAACGAAAGCACCAATAATAGTACCGATAATCAGAGCAACCTGCTGATGCTTTGGAGAAGCGCCTACAAGCTGACCAGTCTTTAAATCCTGAAGGTTATCGTTTGAAATACAAGCTGTTGCGTTAACAACGGTAGCAGTAAACAGAGTAAATGCAGTAACAAACTCTCTACCACCTTGAATGTTGAACATTCCCTGTACACCTGAAAGAACCAGATAGCATAGAGAAATAACAACAACAGAAATAATTGTGATTCCAGAAATAGGGCTTGAAGATGAACCAATCAGACCAGCCATGTAACCACATGATGCTGCTAATAAGAAGCCGATAAGAACTGCTAAAAGAGTTCCCAGAATAACAAATGACCAGCTCCATAATGCAGGAATATCAATATTGGTGGTGAACTTATAGAAAACACCACAAATAATCAGAATTGAGATAACTGTATAGATAATCATGTGCTTGAAGCTTAAATCAGTATTTCTTGAGTCAATCTGACCTGATTTAGCTTCCTTAGCAAGCTCCATGGAATCCATTAGACCTTTAACGATAGGCTTAACAAGAACAATCAGAGTCCATAAAGCAGAAATAGCGATACAGCCAGCACCAGCAAATCTTAGCTTGGTAGCCCAGATCATTGAAGAGAAATCTTCAACTGCAAGAGCATCTGGATTTGGAAGAATAGAGGTTAATACTGGAACACCTACACCCCAGCATAAAATTGTACCAACCAGCAGAGAGAAACCGCCACCGATACCGATAAGTAAACCTGCACCTAACAGAGCAAATGAATAACCGGTACCTAATGAGAATACAGCAGCTCCAACTTTTCCTGTAAGGGTAAAGCCATCAAATAAGACTCTTAGACCACTGGTACAGAAAGTAAAGATAGATGATAAACCAGCACCGAATGCTAATAATTTAACACCGCTCTTAGCCTGTGATTCTCCATCTGATGATTTCTTGTTTGCTGTCTTTAGAATTACTGCAGCAGCTACGCCTTCTGGATAAGGTAGATTTGATTTCACTACCATGGCATATCTTAAAGGAATAGTAAAAATAACACCAAGAGTACCACCTGCGGCACAGATAAGGAAGGTCTGCCAGAATGGGAAATCATTCCAGTAGCCGATCATTACCATTGCTGGCATTACGAAAATAATTGAGGATATACAACCTGCAGCAGATGCCTGAGTCTGTACAATATTATTTTCAAGAATTGATGAGTCCTTGAACATTCTCAAAACAGCCATTGAAATAACAGCAGCTGGAATTGAAGATGCAAAGGTCATTCCTACCTTTAGACCTAAATAAACATTAGATGCTGTGAAGACTAAAGTAATTAAGGTACCTAAAATAATACCTCTGAGAGTAAGCTCTCTCATAGAGTTGCTAGATGTTTTCATTGTTAAGTTTTATTTATTAATTCTTACCTGAAAGCAGAGGGCGCTTTACAAGAAGATTGTTAATTTAATATATAACCGAATAAATCGGCGCTCTTAAACCTTACGTTAATAAGGAAATTCATTCTATAGAATCAGATTTTTACTTCACTCTCAAAAGAAAGTTTCTGTAATAGCAGAAATATCTTCCAAGCAGCGAAAAGAGCTACTCCGACAACGAAAGTTCAAGAATCAAAGCATTCTCAACAATAACTTCCGCCTAAAAAGAAGAAATTCGGTTATTTTTCAGAATGTTATAAATCACTCAAAAACTAAAACAACTTCAATTCAGAATGATTTATTGAAAATGAACCTGCATTATACGGACAAAAAAACACCTCGGAGAGTAAACCACGAGGCTTGCTGATGTCCGGTAAAATCCAATACTACAGGACGGCGTCTTACGAACCTGAACCGTTTTGGCTGTGAAATTCTTTTGAAAGGATACACATGCCGAAAATGATCATCTCAAAGACACATATATGAGTCTGATAAGCTTTTATTAGCCTTTTAACCAAAACTCGCAAGGCACAATTTTATCACAATGAACAATTCTACGCAAAATTATGCATTCACAAATGAATCTCTTTCCTGAAAAGAAAGAGATTCAGATAATCAGATAAGAATTTAGATAGGAATATTTGTGTTTAAGCCGTCGTCGGCTTAAACAAAGACAAGATAATTAACGAAGGAAGAAGCTGATAGCTAAGAACAGAGTGATTCCCCACATGGTTGGAGAAATCTCTTTAATTCTTCCTGAGAATACCTTAATAAAGCAGTAGCTTAGGAAACCAAAAGCAAAACCATTAGCGATTGAGTAGGTTAATGGCATCATAATGATTGTTAAGAATGCAGGGAAGCCCTCAGAGAAATCCTTAAAATCAATTGAACTGATGTTAGTTGCCATTAAACCACCTACGATAATCAGTGCAGGTGCAGTTGCACAGGCAGGAATTAAATCTCCTAATGGAGTGATAAAGAAGCCTAAGAGGAATAACAGGCCAACAAAAACTGCTGTTAAGCCGGTTCTACCACCAGCATTAATACCGGTTGCAGACTCAACATAGGTAGCAACAGTACAGGTTCCGATTGCTGCAGAAGCGATAGTACCAACAGAATCAGAAATCAGCGCCTTATCAATGTTCTCAATCTTGCCGTTTTCATCTACCATGTGAGCCATCTTGGTAACAGCAATCAGAGTTCCAATAGTGTCGAACAGCTCAACGATTGTAAATGTAAAGATAATTGAAATAATACCGTAGTGCAGAGCACCCAGCAGATCCATCTGCATAAAGGTACCAGCGAAATTAGGCATTTCGAAGCTGAATACATCATCAAATGAAGTTGGAACAGCAGAGTTCCCCAGAATCATGCTGATGATGGAAACTGCAACGATTCCAATCAGAATTGCAGCCTTAACATTGATTGAGATAAGAGCAGCAGTAAATAAAATACCAAACAAGGTCAGAATAACATTTAAGGATGTTAAATCTCCAAGAGTAACCTTGGTTGCAGGATCAGCAACAATTATTCCTGAACTCTGCAGACCGATGAATGAAATGAAACAGCCAATACCAACAACAATTGCTGTTTTTAGACCAGCAGGAACTGCATCAATAATAAGCTGACGAATCTTAGTTACAGATAAAATGAAAAAGATAATACCTGAGATAAATACAGCACCTAAAGCAGTCTGCCATGGAAGATGCTGACTTCCACATACATAGAAGGCAAAGAAAGCGGTTAAGCCCATACCAGGTGCAACTGCCACAGGGTAGTTAGCATAAACACCGATATAAATGGTACACAGTGCTGTGGTCAGAAGACATGAAGCAAGAGCTGCATCCTTTGGCATGCCAGCTGCTGACAGCATTGAAGGCACAACAAAGATAATGTAAGCCATAGAGAAAAATGTGGTCAGACCGGCTAAAAACTCAGTCTTGATACTTGTGTTTTTCTGTTTTAATTTAAAAAACTTATCAATCCATCCTGCAATTGATGAATTTGCATTTGTCGGCATATCTGACATCTGACAATCCTTGGCTCACTTGCCTCTTAATTTATAAAAATTATATAAAACACCCACTCTATCTAATAAGACAGAGTAAAAATCAAAAAACTTATTATTGATTCAACTCTCAACTAGTCACGAGAATCAGATTTTATTGCTAAAAGATTTCGTCCGTTGAAAATTGTATTCTCCATTGATTCCAGAAGTTTTCCTTTTGTTTCAGGCAGACCTGAATAAATCAATGAAAACAGAAATGCTCCTGCTATCAGGAAGAAACTCAGAAGCATCAGAAGACCAAGACTCTGCACAGCTCTGTTAAAGAAATACATTCCCATCATAACTGCGGCAAAGTTAAATAAGTAAATAACTGTTAAACCGAATTCTCTTCCCTTAACTGCCAATAACTCTGAAGCCAGCACGGTAAGAAGCAGACTCAGGCATACGGTTGAACTAAATACAAACAGGCACATCAGGAGAACGACAAAGAATTGCCCTAACTCTCTAAAATGGCCATAGAGCAGCACGTAAATTACAGCAATAATAATTTCGTTTGAGAAAACAGAAAATAAGAACAGCTTCTTACGGCCAATTTTATCTACAGCAAAGAAGGTAAAAATCGCACCAAAAAATGCAGATAATAAAATAAAGCCTAAGAAAACAAAATTAATGTCTGACTGTGCTGAAGGAACCAGCACACCTAAAGTCATGGCAGCCTGGAATGATTTTATAAGCTGCAGTGACATGTAAGGAAGAATTGCCATACCAGCTAACTGGCAGGAAATACTTATAAAAATGAAGAACCAGGTTACAGCTCTGAATACTGGGCTTCTGAAAAATAAAGCCATACCGCGCTCTTCACCAAGAATACATTCGTTGATGGCAGCAAGCTCCCTTGCAGCCTCTGAAGTGGAAACTCTTAATCTTATAAGTTCTGTTAGAGCCTTATCTGAAGAACCTGTCAGAGCATGCCATCTTGGAGACTCTGGAAGACGCAGATATGAATAAACCAATAAAGGTAGAGACAGAAGAACAATTCCTGATAGAACAGAAAAACCGTAATTAGGGATAACACCTCTTAATACGGTAGCTAACAGTAAACCTAAAGTAAAAAATACAGCAATAAGAGAGGAACAGGATCCTCTGTATGCAGAAGGTGAAATCTCAGTTATATAGCTTACTGAAGAAATAAGATATACGCCAAATGCAGCACCAACAGCGAACTCAGAGATAAATAGTGTACTGAAGGTTGGAGACATCAGAGAGATTGACTGGCCGATAACACCGAAAGTAAATGCACCTAGAATCGACTGAAGACGACCTGTATCATAAACAAGTCTTCCACCTAGGAAGGTACCAACCAGAGCACCTAGTAAAAAGGTGTTTATCATGCTGTCTACATTGTAGACTTCCAGCATGAAAACATTGATAAGACGAACTTTACTTGAAAGAATCGCACCCAAATTAAAGCCGAAAATAGTCGACATACATGAGACAATAGCTACACATATGTATACAAAATTCTTGCTGTGAACTGTTTTCTTAACTTTAGTCATAAAAAAAGGTGGTGAAGTTCGTTAAATTTTCACGGTGTAATTTTAGTTGTTTTTTTAAGAAAATGCGACTTTTTTCACAAAATTTTATTAAAAAAATTTTTTCTGTTTAATTAAAGAGCATTAGTTTTGAGAAGCTCATGATTATGCACACAAAAAAACATAGTAACAAAACAAAATTACAATCATTTCGTATCAAAAAATGTTGATTCATGGTAAATTAGAGCAAGCATTAATAATATAAAAGAGCGTGAATAAAGTGGAAGACTTTAAGAAAACTAATATTCAAACCTCAAACAGACAATTTTCAGAAAAATCTGCCGATCACAAGCGTCCTAACGGAAAGATGGGCGGAAAGCCTCATAAGGCAGGTAATAAGGGAAAAGATCGCCAGAAAGGTATGGTAAATGCCTTTGTGCAGGGAAAAGGACAGAATGCAGCTTTAAAATGGCTGATGGATTCACGTACTCCTGTAAGCATCTTCCTGATCACCGGTGTTAAATTTGAAGGCCTAGTAAGTGCTTTTGATGCGTTCACAATCAGTATTACTGACGTAAAGCATCACCAGCAGATGATCTACAAGGACAAGATTTCAACTATTACAGTTAAGAAGGCTGAACCTTCATCTCATGGTAGTTTCTCTCATCAGAAGAAAGATGATAATACAGCAGC
>JAZRAY010000014.1:0-3664 GCA_045634805.1 Succinivibrio sp.
ATCTTCTTCATAACGCTGACCGCTCCCTGAGGATTGAAGCCTGCCTTATACATCAGCTCAAGACCGTATTTGTCAGCCTCGCTTTCCTGATCTCTGGAGAATGGAAGGGCAACTGTAGCGTTGTAAACTGCATTTGCTGAATCGGTAATGGTTGAGCTTACTCCAAACAGACCTGCTACAGAGGTTACACCTGACTGTACCACTGATTTACTCATAGCTTCTCTTGAATGCTCTTTTAGAGCGTGAGAGATTTCATGTCCGATAATGGCTGCCATCTCATCATCTGTCAGGCTTAGCTCTTTGATAAGACCTGTATATACGACAATTTTGCCACCAGGCATACACCAGGCATTAACAGTGTTGTCTTTGATAGTGTTAACTTCCCACTGCCAGCTGCTGCAGTCTTCACGTAGTGATGGGGCAACCTTGATTAGTTTTTGAGAAATACGGTTTACTCTTTTTGAGTAGTCAGATGTGGTATCTAATTTATTTTTGCTCTTGGCATCTGCAATTACTTTTTTGTACTCTTCAGCTGACTGAGCATTAATAGTCTGCTCAGAAACAAGCATGAACTGATTTCTGTCCTCACCAAACATTGATTTTGTAGTCTGAGCACATGAAGAAAGAAGAGCACAGCCAACTAAAGCTGAAGCTATTAGATTTGTATATTTCATTTTTATTGTTCCGATTAAAAAAGTATCTTGTCTGCTCTTGTCTTTAACAAGTCTGAAGGCAGTTATAGAACATTTGTTTTAGAAAAAAATTAGATGGGAGCGAAAAAAGCTTTTCGCCCATAAAAAACGTCCTCAAAGGAGGACGTCTTGTCTTGAGCTAATCTCTTTTTAGAGAAACAGACATTTCCATAATGGAAGTGTTGTCTTTGTTAGCGATGTTGAATTCTACATCCTGTTCAGAGTCAATCTTGATGTACTTCTTTAGGACTTCGAAAATTTCCTGTCTTAGTTTAGGCATGTAATCAGGAGTATCTCTGCCTGCTCTGTCACTGATCAGAACAACACTTAAGCGCTGTTTTGCTGATTCAGCTGAGCTCTCATTCTTGTCTCCGAAAATGGCATCGGAGATTGCCTTTAATAATGACATGCTATCTCCTTATTTATTATTTTTTAAAGATTTTAGCGAAAATACCTTTCTTCTCTGTAACAAATCTTAAAGGAACCTCATTGCCAAGAAGTCTTTCAACGGCATCGCCGTAAGCCTTACCAGCGTCTGAAGTCTCGTTCAGAATGATTGGGTTACCAGAGTTAGATGCCTTTAGAACATCCTCTGACTCAGGGATAACACCTAATAGAGGAATAGTTAGAAGTTCCTGAACATCTTCTACAGATAGCATTTCAGATCTCTTAACTCTGCTTGGAACATAACGGGTTAGCAGTAACTTGGCTGCAACTGGTTCCATTTCAAGTTCTGATCTGCGTGATTTTGCATTAAGAATACCGATGATACGGTCTGAGTCACGAACTGATGATACTTCTGGGTTGGTGGTTACGATTGCTTCATCTGCGAAGTACAGAGCCATTAGGGCACCGGTTTCGATACCTGCAGGAGAATCGCATACAACGTATTCGAAGTTCATGCTGTCAAGCTCGCGGAATACCTTCTCAACACCCTCAAGAGTCAGAGCATCCTTGTCCTTGGTCTGAGAAGCTGGAAGAACGAACAGATTCTCCACGTGACGGTCTTTGATTAGAGCCTGATTTAACTTAGCTTCATCCTGAATAACGTTGATGAAATCATAAACAACACGACGCTCGCAGCCCATGATAAGGTCAAGATTTCTTAGACCCACATCGAAGTCTAGAACTGCAGTCTTGTGACCTTTCTGTGCCAGACCGGTAGCAATAGCTGCTGATGAAGTGGTCTTACCTACGCCACCCTTACCTGAGGTAACAACGATAACGTGTAAATTCTTGAAAGGCTCTTTGCTGATAGCTGGTTTTGCTTCTTTCTTTTCTTCAGCCTTGGTCTCTTCTACCTTAGCCTCTTCCTTTTCAGAATCATTTGCCGCTAAAACCTCTTCAACTTTCTTTTCAGCGTCATCTTCTTTCTTAACGATTTGATCTGCCATATTATTTTAATCCTTGTTAGAATCTCGATTGAATTGTTTGTACGTCTTTAACGTGGCAGTAGTTTAAACTTCTGCCGTTTAGTGAAACTATTACTGAACTATCTTCTCCATATAATGATTTTAAGGACTGGTTATTCTCCATATCATCAGCTGTCTGATAATTACCTGCAATTGCAACCAGAGTAGGCTGGAATACGCCACTGACGTAAATTATGCCTTTCTCATAACCATCTGTATCCTTATCCTTTGGTGAACCTGCATAGACTTCTCCATGCATATCTCCAAATACAAACACATTATGGCTTGCAATAATTCTGGCTGTTCTAGCCACATTACCTAAAATCAAAACTGAAGTATCAGGAGCACTTATGCATTCACCTGAACGAAGAGAGTGGGATACCACCATCATAGGCTCAGTGACTCGGACCTCATATGGGACCTTTACTTCATAAGGCTCAGGAATATGTACAGGAACTTTTACTTCTACAGTTTTTGTAATAACTCTTGGTTTAAAATTCTCTTCGCGCATTCTCGCGAATTTAGTAGAGTTAACTATAGGAATGTTCCTTTTTATTAGTGTGTCGGCTCGGTCTTCTGTCAGAATTCCTGAAATACCAATCAGAAACAGTCCGTAATTCTTGCAGGTTGAGGATAGAAGCTCGAAATCAAGATCCTTAAGATAGTTGATATTCGCTGCATCAATAACAACAGGAGAATTACGATAAATTTCTGCGCGTGGTAAAACCTTCTGTTCTAACAGTTCGGTAAGTTCTTCTACAGTTCCTTTGTGCATTTCAATTGTGTTAAAAGAATATCCTGTTCTTGAAATGCTAGCGCTCATGTTTGTGTCGCCAGTATCTGCAAAAGAGTCCATTTACCTGCCTTATTTATCTATCATTCCTTATCAAAAAACTATCTTACCATAATGGTCAAAAAATGTATTGTTTAAGACGGGTAGAATCTCATTTTTTATATTACGGAATACAAAAAATAATAGTTAGGTCGGATTTTTGAAAATTCAATTAAACATTTTTAAAAATCAAAAAAAATTTTCTCACCAAAATGGGCAGAAAATGCCTATTTTTTGTGAAAATTCAATAATCAAAAAGTTGGTGGTAAACTATCGCAGTTAACTGCTAACTATAATTACAAAGAGATTTAAACATGCTAGATATATTGAATTCATTGGTAAATGATGTCAGTGGATTTTTATGGACATACATTGTCATAACTCTACTGATTGCCATTGGTCTTTATTTTACCTTCAGTACCGGAATTGTTCAGATCAAGTATTTCTTTGAGATGATGCGTGTTTTAAAGCACGGTATTACCGGTCAGAAAAAGAAGGGCAAAGAGGTAAGTTCATTTCAGGCATTCTGTATCAGTACCGCATCACGAGTAGGTGTTGGTAATATTGCAGGTATTGCCATTGCAATTACTCTTGGCGGTCCAGGTGCTATTTTCTGGATGTGGGTGATTGCCCTAATCGGAAGTGCTACCGGTTTTATCGAGAGTACCCTTGCTCAGATTTATAAGGTTCCTTACAGAGTAGGCGGCTATCACGGCGGCCCTAAGTCG
>JAZRAY010000015.1:0-4061 GCA_045634805.1 Succinivibrio sp.
ATGAACTGGCTCCTTACGTTGATTTCTTCAGTATCGGAACCAACGATCTTACACAGTTCACTCTGGCAGCAGACAGACAGAATGCGGATCTGATTAAATACCTCAATCCATATCATCACTCAGTGGTACGTCTTATTGAAATGACAATTCAGAACGGACATGCCGCAGGAATTTGGGTGGGAATCTGCGGAGAGCTGGCCTCAGATGAAAACTTCCTGGGAAAACTCATTCAGCTGGGAATCGATGAGATGTCAGTTGTGCCATCAAGTGTATTAACCTTAAGAGCAAAGATTGCAACACTCGGTTAAATAAAGATAAATACTTTTTTGTACCGCCTAAAAAGATTAACCGTCGGAATGTCTGTGCACAGATAAAAGAATCTAAAAAGCATTGCAGAAATTTCGACTAAAGGAGATAAAAATGCCTCAATGTATAGTTATTGCTGATGAAATTACAGGCGGAAGCGCTGTAGGAGCAATGCTTGAAAAAAACGGTACCTCTGTATGCTCTCTTATGAACGCAAGAGGATTAAAGGATCCTCTTACTGCAGACTACGACTGTCTTGTGTACTCAACTAATTCAAGAAACCTCACCGATCAGCAAAGCTACCAGATGGTATTTTCCGCAGCCAGACTTTTAAAATCTGATGACGTGAAGCTTTATGCCAAAAGAATTGATCCTGCCATGAGAGGAAATACCTGTGCAGAAACAGTTGCACTCCTGGACGCATTAGGTGATTCAGACAGAGTTGCTATTGTTGTACCAGGATTCCCAGCCTTAAAGAGAACCAATGTAGGAGGATATATTCTTGTTGACGGAAAGCCTCTTCAGAAATCTCTTGCCGGACTAGAGGACCTTTTCCCTGCGGAAACAGGTCGTGTTGCAGATCTTTTCACTGAAAAATTCCAGTATAAGGCAGAAGCCCTTCATCTTAAGGAATACCTAAAGGGTACAGAAAACCTTGCCAACACTATAAAAAAGATGGCAAAAAAAGGTGTAAGAGCAATTGTTCTAGACTGTACCTCACAGGAAGACATCAACATGATTGCTGATGCAGTACTGCTCTCAGGGATCAAGTTTATCGCTGTTGATCCAGGTCCATTTACCGCGACCTTAGCCAGAAAGGTTATGAGACCAAAGAATGTAGCTAAGGAAGCTTCTGAAACCAAGATCTTTGGAATTGTGGGCGGTGTTAATCCTCTGATTTCAGCTCAGGTTGAACAGCTTAGACTTGAAGAAAAGGTTCTGATTGTTATGGTAAGAAATCTTGAGCTTTTAGAAGATCTTCAGAGAAGAAATGCAGAGATTAACCGAGTTGTTGATGAAATTGTTACAAAATACAATAACTTTACTATCGCCTTTGCAGTTTCAGACAACATGGAGATTAACAACCAGCTGGTTCCTGAATATCAGGAAATGCTCTTAAAAACCAACAGAACTCAGGCAGAAGCAATCGATATCATTGCAACCGCATATGGACAGATTGTATCGAAGGTATTAGAAAGAAGACCTGATATTAAGGCACTTTACACCAAGGGAGCAGAATTCACTGTTGCAACCTGCAGAGAATTAAAGTCAATCGGACTTAAGATCTTAGGTCAGGTTCTGCCTTTAACCTGCTATGGAGAGCTTATTGATGGAGATTATACTGGACTCAAATGTGTAACCTCAGCATCCTCCGCTACTGATACAAATACAATTACAGATAGTATTCAGTACCTAAAGAGAAAACTGACTATTTAAAAGTTCTGCAACTTAGGTCCGAGGATTAAACCAGATCCTCGGACTTTTTAAAATCAGAGCAACACTGGATTTCAAATTTTCCAGCCAACACAACTGCTACTAGATGATTGATTCCAATTACAAAATTTTTGGTGTATTATGTAGAACGTTATCTTTGATACGCGCGAGTGTAGTTCAATGGTAGAACTGTAGCTTCCCAAGCTACTAACGCGGGTTCGATTCCCGTCACTCGCTCCACCCTTACCTCATTATCTGAATTACTCTATCTTCCTGCATTCTGAAAAAAAACAAAATCTCGTCAAAAATAAGCAGTTAAATAAAAAAATTAGAGACAAGTTCTGTTTATAGATTTTTATATTCACGTTTTGTAAATCATCTCAACTAAACTATAAGAGATAGTCCCTAAAAGCCGTTTGTGGTATGTGTATGGTTAGATCCTTTATAAAGTTTTTCAGCATCATCTGCTTTGGATGCGCCTATCTGACATCTGCAGCTGGTCAGGAAGTTAAAACAGATGAACTTCCAAAGATCAAAGTGACCATGATGTTGGAGCATGAAGGTTTTCTAACATGGTACGCTAAGGAAAACGGCTGGGATAAGAAGCTCGGTTTTGAACTTGATTTAAGCATCTGCGATGTAAGTGGTGTTGAAATAATGAGGCAGCACAATGCGGATCCTAAATCATGGAGCATCACATCTGTATCAAGTACCCCACTTATTACAGCAAATAACAACTCTTCATTTGAAATCATTGGTCTTGCCAATGATGAATCAACCTCTACCCAGGTATTTGTAAGACCTAACAGCAGTATCCTCAAACATAGAGGATGGAATGCCGATTATCCGAATGTCTACGGTTCGCCTGAAACAATCGCCGGAAAAACCTTCTACGTAAAAAGGATGACCTCCAGTGAATATGTTCTATCTAAATGGCTTGAAATATTTGATCTGGATTTCTCGGATATCGTACTTATTGATAAACCGGGAATGGATTCTGTTGAAGCTATGAACAAAGGATCCGGTGAAGGAATGGCACTGTGGTCTCCTGCAACTTTTGATGCTGAAAAAGAAGGATATAAGTCTGTTACCTCCGCTCGCATGGCAGAAGCAGAAATTCCTCTTATGATTGTTGCAGATAAAGAATATGCACAGAATAATGAAGAGCTTGTAGCTAAATTTCTTGCAGTATACCTTCAGGCAGTAAATGCTCAGCAGGATGGATATAAGAAACTTGTAAAAGCCTACCAGAGATTTCTAAAGCTATATACAGAAAAGGACTACCCTGAGGAATTCTGTCTTTATGACCTTAGAAGTCACTCTGTTTTTGATTTGGACAGACAGCTTGAATTATTTGCAACAAAAGGACATCGTAAAAGCATAATCACAAAACTGGAAAAAAACATAACCAGCAGTATGGTTCTGTTTCTAAATGACAGTTCTTCAGATGAAAAATGTACAACACAGATAGTTAAAAGCCCAAGAAATATTTCAGATAAATATCTTAAGCTTGCTGTGCCCTACCTTAAGAAACTGAACAATTAACATCAGTTAAAAACTGAATATAGTGACTTCTATACAGCAATCAATTCTATTGAACTGCCTGTTCGTATATTGTTTTTTACAACAAAAACTATCTGACCTGTTTTATTTTTTCTGCAAAAAATGCATATAAATGCCTGTTTTAAAAATACATAAAAAATTTTTTTAATTTTTAGTTGACGATTTAGAATTAAGTTATATAATGGAACGGCTTTCAGACATGGACAGCAGTTCATTCTGAACCACATAAGTGGGGGTATAGCTCAGTTGGGAGAGCATCTGCTTTGCAAGCAGAGGGTCATCGGTTCGATCCCGTTTACCTCCACCATCCAAATCCTTATGTGGGGGTATAGCTCAGTTGGGAGAGCATCTGCTTTGCAAGCAGAGGGTCATCGGTTCGATCCCGTTTACCTCCACCATCTACTAAAAATCCTCTTATAAAATTCAGATTACTAGTTTTAGTGTATTCTCTGTTTGCCTTTGAAGGCTTAAATACAGGCAAATGTAGGCATATACAGACCTTACATAAAAAAAAGATCCAAAATTCCTTGACCTATCTCAAATATCATATATAATGAATCTCGTTTTGAATATGGGGTTATAGCTCAGTTGGGAGAGCGCTTGCATGGCATGCAAGAGGTCATCGGTTCGATCCCGATTAGCTCCACCAGTTCAAAATCCCTTGTGGGGGTATAGCTCAGTTGGGAGAGCATCTGCTTTGCAAGCAGAGGGTCATCGGTTCGATCCCGTTTACCTCCACCATTTCATATCCTTCTGTG
>JAZRAY010000016.1:0-2373 GCA_045634805.1 Succinivibrio sp.
GGTTTCCCTTGCGGGCGGTATCTGCTGCCTTGTGAATCAGATCGTGAATACGCTTTGCTGTATTCTTTGAAATCTCGTCGTTGTATTCTGCCTCGCCCTCAACCTTTTCAGCCTTCTGTCGGTTCTGCTTGAAGATATCCAGATAGGTTGAGCCCTCAGGAAATTCATCTAAGGCCTTGCGCAGATATCTGGTCATAATCTGAGGTGTGGAGGTGCCTGGCTTTGGTTTTTCAACAGGCTGGTCTGCCTCAAGCTTTTCTAAAACCTCAGGCTGGTTGCTCTTAACGTAGGCAATAGATGCAGACAGAGCATCGGAGGTTGCAATCTTTGATCGAAGTGAAAGCTCTGACTGAGGAGGATAGACCTCTCTTATGGCAAGGTCTCGCTGCAGACCTGCTCCCATGTTCTCATAGTCAGTCAGGTTTACCACACTCTGACAGATGAGCTTTGAAAGATTCTTACCTGCAGGGACTCCCTCACTTAGAGCCTCTGGCAGCTGTTTCATATTCTGCTCCAGGGTTGATGCTGCATCTCTTGAGCGGACCATTTCCTTGGCAGATGACAGATCCTGAGCCACCTTCTCCTGCAGGGAAGGATCTCTGTTGATAACCTGAACTGTAAGCTTTCTGTAGTGACCTAGTGATGCAGAGTCCCTATCGACATCCATATCCTTAACGGACTGCGGATCCTGCACATAGGTGTTTAGTGATGAAGATAACTGGTTGTATGTACGCTGTGAGGATTCGGCCAAAAGTCCCTTCTGTCGGGACATTAAACTTATATAGTTCGCAGTGGCCTGAGTATTGATTCTGGCTGGTTCTTTTGCAGCCTTATTTTCATTCTCTGATAGTGAGACTTCAGATTGAACTTTCTCTGAGCTCTTTACTTCAATATCTAAGTTATCCATTCGTGCTTATCTTTTGTAATACGTATTATGGTCGTATGATAACAAAAAAAATTCTAAATTAGATATTGATCTCTCACGCTTTTGTAAAAATCTGGCATAGAAGTAGTGTGTTGCTTCTCATTTTTGTCGTTTCTTTGGTGCACTTGTGTTTTCAATGGATAAAAATTACAAATGCTGTTGTAGAATGTTAAAAAAAACATGAGGTATAGGTTATGTATAAGAAGTTAGTATTACTCGCTCTCTCCTTTGCTTTTTTATCAGGAGAGTCTGCTTTAGCTTTTCATTCGAACTACAGTCCTATGGCTCCAAGACAGCTTACCTACAAGGCATCACATGCTGACTACAGCTATGGTCTGACCGTTCTTCCTGGTAATTCAATTGATTCAATTGAAGGCTTTAACCGCAATCTGCCATGGCAGACAAACTACTATGTTCTGGACAGATATATTCTAAGACCTGTAGCTCATGGCTATGCCAAGCTGCCTCAGTTCTCCCGTACCGGTATCCACAATTTCATCGGTAATGTCGGTGAGCTGAACAATACTGTAAATAATCTGTTTTTAGGCAACTTCGCTGACAGTGGAATATCTGTAAGCCGTTTTGCCATCAATTCGACCATCGGTATCCTGGGCCTCTTTGATGTGGCAACCCCAATGGGTATAGAGCGCAGAGAAATGAGCTTTGATACTGTTCAGGGCAGGGCAGGTGCTGACAGCGGTGCCTACCTGATGATTCCTGCAATGGGACCTTCAACCGAAAGAGCTCTGCATGGCACTGTTGTAGATGCCTGGCCAACCTATTTTGTACCTCTTCCTGTCAGCTTAGCCTTCAATGCCATCAGCGCTATTGATACCAGAGCAGGTCTGATTCCTCAGGAAGAGATGATTGATAATTCTGTTGATCCATATGCACAGGTAAGAACAGCATATCTGCAGTATCATGAGGGTAAGGTTAACCCTAATGCCGCTATGGAAAACAAGAAAGACGAGAACGTCGAAGAATTTTTAGATGAGATTGATTAACTAATGAGTGCAGCAGAACTAGAAAAAATAAGAGAAGAAATCAACGATACAGACAGGGAGCTTGTCAGATTACTTAAAAAAAGATTTGATCTCGTATCTAAAGCAACAGTATCAAAAAAGGACTACGGCGAACAGGTATATTCACGTGAGCGCGAAACCTATGTGGTAAGTGCCGCCGAGAAGTATGCCAGTGAGAATGGCCTTCCATCAGGACTCCTTTCAGATATCATGAAAAGACTTTTAAGAGAGTCCTACAAAATCTGTTCTGATACTGATTTTTCCTATCCTAAAACACTCAGGGGTGATGGCGATATTGTCATTGTCGGTGGCAATGGCGGTATGGGCCGTATTTTCTCAAGATACTTTGAGGCATCAGGCTATAAAGTATTCTCCTTTGGACACAGAGGCTGGGATAAGGCACCTGAGTATCTTAAAAATGCAAAG
>JAZRAY010000017.1:0-5701 GCA_045634805.1 Succinivibrio sp.
CTTGTAATTACCGTGCTGTTCTCAATGCCTCGTGTGATGTCAGGTGCCCACTGGGTATCAGATATTGCTGTAGGTGCTGTTTCAGTAAATCTGATTGTATTAAGCTGGATGCTGATTACTCCTGCATCAGACTTCATCATTTCTATGCTGATGAAATTACTGCGCTGGAATAAGCCAGAAACACAGCAATAAAAAAAGGAGACTGAAGTCTCCTTCCTTTCTCTAAAGCCAGTCTAAGGTACTAATAATCCCAGACTGTTTTTTTTATTAGTACATGATGGTGTAAAGCTTTCTTCTGTACTCTTTCTGTAGAGGATCACCCTGCATGGTATTCAGAAGATCCAAGAAAGTCTTCTTAACCTCTGCATTTGATAAATCCTTCTGAAGAAGGGTAAACAGAATCTCCAGAGCCTTGCCTTTCTTTCCTGCCTCAGCTAAAGCTGCAGCATAGCTGGTTGCAATATCGGCATTCTCAGGATCGTTTGCAAACTTGGCCTCTAGCTCCTTTAAAGCTGGGCTGTCAGCTGCCTGATCAGCAAGTGCAAGAGCTGAAATCAGATCCTTGTACTCCTGCATCTCCTGCTCTTCACGGCCGGCGTTATCTAACAGCTCATGAGCCTTCTCAAGCTGCTTGTCCTTAATACAGATCTGAGCGTAGAAATGCTTGTACTCAATATTCTTAGGATCAAGTGTGTAGGCTTCCTTTGCCTTTACAACTGCACCTGCAATATTGCCTTTCTCAACCTCAGCCAAGGCTGCCTTTAACAGCATATCGCCCTCTGATGGCATGTATTTCTGAATGGTTGGCTGCAGTTTCTCAACAATCTCATCACCCTGCAGAGCCTCTACAGGACGACCGTTCTTCATGATTACTACTGTTGGAACAGACTGCAGTCCAAGCTGACCTGCGATAGCCTGACCTACAGGTTCAGATACATCAGCTTCAACTAAAGATAGATATGCATTGTTGTCTGAGATTGCACTTCTAAGAGCGTTTCCTGCTTTTTCACATTCAGGAGCATTCATGTAGAAGAAAATAAAGACTGCTTTTTGCATGGAAGCGTCGACAATCACTTCCTTTACATTCTGTTCAGTTAAACGCATTTTTAATCCTATTATTTCTTAAAGCGGTTGAAATCTCTCATGGCACGGATCAGATTCTCAAGATTTGCTCTAGCAGGTTTGGTCTCTTTATCCGTAATGTTAACCACTTTTCCGTTTCTCTTGTAAATGGTAACTGCATCCTGAGAAATCAGCAGTAATGTGTTACCCAGGGTTGTTGGGATGTAATCTCTATCTGCAAGAGTTAATACGTCATCACCAATTCCATAATTTACACATGGGGTCGTTACCCCCAGAATTTCAACTGCGATTGTTGGATTAATATCAAATGATGAAGTAAGAACGTTTTTTGAAACGCCTTTTGTCTCTGCTTCAGGATTGATAATGATGAAAGGAACTCTCTGCTTTCTCTTTGAGAAGGAGATATTCTGATCAATAAATTTATTACCCAGAGAAGATGAGATGATAATCATGGTCTTATCTGCAATCTCTGAGTCTTCAATTTTGGCTATGAACTTTCCAATCTGGCTGTCTAAAAGTTTCAGATGACGTCTGTGGGCATCCTCTGAATTCATATTTACAAGTGAATTCAGTGACAGAGTGATTGCCATTCTGTGAACAGCATTACTCTCAATGAAGGCCATAGCATCGTTCAGAAGTACGGTATCAGATGACAGATTCTTAAGTTTGTTGTTGTTCATACCTGTCATCTTTGAAAGCTTGGTTCCCTCATGACCGTTGATGGCAGAAATGAATCCTCTCATCAGGTATTCCTCTTTCTGCATAACATCGGATGAAACGTTCTCAACACTGTGACTGGTGAATACTTCCTCATACTGGATTGGAAGACCGAACCAGCTTGCAAACAGGTTGTTGTATAGATTGTCGTATGGCAGGAAGTGGTTTTCAAAACTCAGATTATCCATCTTGAGCTTCATCAGATTTGGAGTGTTTTCAGCGTTGAGATCAACGTATGAAAGACCATTGATGAAGATGGTAATTACATTCTTCTGCTGTTCCTTTTCCTCGAATTTGATTTCGGTTAGAGGGTAGGCGATATTTGAGGTTGAACTGCCGTTTACGTCAGCGCTTATGTTATCAATCCAGCCGTGAGTGGTCAGGAATGATTTAGCTGTCATTGGATAATGAGCAGGGAATACTGAACGCAGGTTGGTTATCTTCTCGTAATTTGAGGCATCAGCCCAGATATAAACACAGTGTGAAGTGATAAAGCAGGCTGTTACCAGAGTCATTACAATTGCAGGGAAGTAATTGTGTCTTTCTTCCTTTCTGTAGATTTCGCGTGTGGCTAATCTAGCAAATACGAACTCAAGGAAGATTAGTGCTGGAATTGCAATGTACATGAAGTTGAAGTTCAGACCGGTATTAAAGTTCAGATCTCTAATCATCAGTGAGAACACTGACCAGGTCAGATGAACCTTCAGTGAAAGAAAGAGCTTGGCATCAACTAAAAGCAGAATGTGAAACAGAAAAGCTACAACAATGCTGATTATTCTGTAGATTTTGAAATTACCGATAAAGGTAAGCGGGAAGAAGAAAATCAGAAACGCCAGAAATCCCAGAAAACTGATTTGACCCAGCCAGGTGACAATCAGATAGACAAATGAGATGAAACTTTCAGTCTGAGGAGCTCCATACACATAGGTAAAGCCTGTTACTATCGCCAAAAGACAGTTTAGAAATACGAAATGATGGGCCCAGGTTGTAGATCTTATAGTCTGTTCCTTAGTAAGGAACTTATTCTGAAATTTTGTCATAGCGCTTTTCAATTTTTTTAGCCAACTCTACTCATTATTGTACTTGTTTTTCTGATAAAAAAGAAAAAATTAACTCGTTTTTTGAAAATTTTTGACCCCCTTACAGAATTGCCCAAAATTTTCGGAGTGATAATCACGGAAGTTTTTTTTAGAGGAAAAAAAATGAATACTTTTTCTAATGCACTTCCGATTATGGTGAACAACTATGCCAAGCTTTTTGGTGTAAGTGTGAGAATTCAGGGCTCTACCGCCTATACAAACGGTAAGGTAATTACCATTCCAAGACTTGATATCAAAAATCCGGTTAAGGCACGACTTGCCTATGGCTATCTTGCCCATGAATCAGCTCACATCCGCTATACGGACTTTGGGATTCTGAAAAAGGACAAGATAAGAAACAACCTGTTTTTATTCTCCTTATTCAATATTCTTGAAGATTCAAGAATCGAAGCTCTGATTTCAAAGGAGTATATCGGCGTTTATGAGAATCTCGAGCTTCTGAACAACTACTACAAAGATGAATGGAAAAGCTTCTGCAACACTTTAAGCTCAATCAGTGTATTAAATGTAATCTGTGCTTTTATTCAGTGTTATTCCCAGTGTCTGTGTCAGAGATTCAAAGACTCAAGACACAAGGCAGCTCTTTTGTATTTTCATTTAAGAAAAAGAATAAACGTAAAGGATCTCAACAGGCTGTCCTCTCTGGTAAAGGAAGCTTCTGTGGCTGATGATTCTGAAGCTGTATATAAAATCTGTCTGAAAATCTTTCAGCTTCTGAAAAACGACAGGTTCTCCTTTAAAGGGGATGACAGTATCCTGAAAAAACAGGAGGATAATGACGAGCATTTTAGAGATATCCTCGATGAGAGTAAGAAAAATTTCAATAAATCAAAGGATAAGATCTCTGATGCGTTTCTTCGTGAATATGCAAGATTCCGTATTACCTCGGATGATGACGACTCAAAGGTTACTCCAAGCAGAAACGGTGCTGAAATCATTCAGGAGAACAGTAATTCAAAAACCTCATCCTCAAGAGAGGATTTTGGCGTTATTGCTGAGAACATCTGTACTCCCGGCAGAGATGATTTTATTCATGAGGTAAGCAATACCTACGGAATCAGAAACGCTCTTCATAACAGGGTAAGAGCATATGTGGACAGTCTTGGAAACTGCACAACTGTAGGAAACAGGATCAACCCTTTAAAAGCACAGCTTATCTCTCTTGGGGAAACCAGAATCTTTAAGGACAGGATTTATAAAAAGGAGTTTGAGACCGCGATTCATATTCTGGTTGATGTATCAAGCTCCATGCTTACCTCTGACGGTGGTCCGAATTCAAGATGTGAGGATGCCTGCAAGGTTGCTCTGACTCTATCTCTGGCTTTAGAGGGTATTGACGGAATCAAGACTATGGCAACCTATTTCCCAGGACAGTGCTCTGAATATGATGTTGCCCTTAAGGCAGATGAGCGCGCTTCAATGGTAGCTTCACGCTTTGATCAGAAGCCTCGCGGCTCTACACCGCTGGCTCAGGCTCTGTGGTACTCCTTTGATAAATTTCAGGAAATAGGCTACACAAGAAACATCGTTCTGGTCATAACCGACGGTATGCCGGATTCAGTTAACAACGTAAAAAACTGCTTTGATTATGCAAAGGAGCATCATATTGAAATATATGGAATTTCCATTCGCTCAGAGCTGATTTTAAAGCTGTTTGAACATGCATCCATAATTGAAAACGCCAATGAGCTTGAATGTAAGGCCTTTTCTCTTTTCGCCTCTCTGTTTGATGTCAAAAAAATTAAACGATATCTGGATTAGTTAATTGTAAGGAACGAAAAACAGTACTTGATTTGAATTTATTGTGACCTACATATAAAAATTAAAAAGTAGGTACATGTAGTTGCAAAAATAGATATATACTTAAAATAGATTTAAGTTATTACAGTGTTGTAATAATACAGAGATATCTAATGAATAAGGCCTGAATCATTTCATGATGAAAGGCTGATATACAGAAAAGGGGTTACTTATTATGGTTGACTTTACTGCTCTGAATACCTTCAAAAATGTTGATTTAGGTAACGATAACGCTATTGTAAATATTAATGATGATAAACAGCTGACATCAGACAGCACCTTCTCCAAGGCAAAGATTTTCAGATTTTTACGTTCATCTACTACTCAGGCAAACAATAACCAGATTCGTACTGAGCTTCTTAAATCTTTAGGTAAAGCTTTTGGTCTTGAGCAAGGCATAGGTACAGGCCCTAAGGGCGAAGTAACTTTCTCAAGAGAATTTATGGATAGACTTGAAAAGATTTTAGGTCCTGCTTTCAAGCGTTCAGATTTTGGTGTTCCTGCAGAAGGTGGAGCTGTAAAATCCGGTAAGCCTTTAACTCAGAGAAGAATAAATCTGATTATGACTCAGGCTGCAGCTTTTGAATCAAAGGACTTTTCAATTGCTTCCTACAAAAACAAGCTGTCTGTGATTATGAAGGATTTGGGAATGCCAGATACAGTTGGAATGAAAAAAACAGATCTGGATGTAAAGTTTAAAGATAATCCCGTTGCTAGAATCTTTGCTGATATCCAAAGAAGTCTGGATTTTCTCGAGAATGAACTTGATACTGCAATAAAGAATGACGAGGGCTTTGAATTTTATCTGGAAACAGCAGCTAATGAAGAGGATCGAGAGACTATTATAAATAATACCGATAAAAAATTTCTGATGAAAGATCCTAATTCAGGAGAATATATAAAATACAGTAATGTGGAGGGCAGCGGATTCAGGGACGCAATTCTATGGCCAAAACTTGGCGGTGAACTGATTCACACTGAGAGGAAGTCGGATCGTAGCC
>JAZRAY010000018.1:0-3210 GCA_045634805.1 Succinivibrio sp.
TATCCTTTTTTAGCCTTGACCTTACGGTCCTCAAAGACCTTTGGTACGCAGAAATCCTGAACGTGCATCTGCACGAAATTCCTCTGTTTAATTTTCTTTTTAGTCATATTATTACCTCGTTAAAAGTATAAAAATCCGTTCTATAACGGCACGATGATTCTATCACAGCGTCTCTTTGATGGACTAAGTATAGTACTGCATCGTTCCAGATTTTGATTATGAATAATATTTTTAAGAGTGTGAATCGTCCTGTTTTCAATCAATCACTATAATTGTGTGATTTTTTACACCTGATTATGTATAAAAATGTGTTTATTTACACATAATTATATAAAAGCAAAACGTCTGTCTGCGCTTAATATATTTAAAGAAGAATAGATATGGAAGGTTGCCCACCAGCTTTCACCGGTGAGCGATACATGAGGATATGTTTATAGTTTTGAGTTAGCCCACTTGGTAAGTGGCTGCTCTAAAAGATGGTGTGCTGCAACAGCAGCTGCGAAAATACCCATACATACAAGTGAAATCAGCAGTACAGGATTCTCATAGCTCCACTCAAGCTTTGGCAGATTTACGTAATCTCTTAAAGCTCTGATCACAATGGTGTGAACCAGGAAGATTGCATATGAGTACTTACCTAAGGTTACTGACAGAGGATTGTTAAGACCTCTTGAGATGAAACCTCTGTTGCACAGGAACAGCCAGAACAGTGCTACGAAGCAGATCTGAAGCCATACACCATCAAGTGCCCAGCGGGTAAGCTCAGGGAACCAGGTCTGAGCAGTCAGAGTTGCAATCTGATCAGGTGGAACAGTAAGTCCGTCAGGTGTAGGAATACCGGTTGAACCGCCAAACAGACTGATTACGATAGCCAGTAACAGAACAGCCTCAAGAATACTTACACCGATATGAACTGATGAGTCATTCTCCTGCTTTCTTGTTGCAGTGTATGACTTCCATACCTCGCATAGCAGGAATCCAAAGCCGATGTAGGCAAAGCCTCTTACCATTGGGTAGATGAATGGTACAACGATGTATACATGTCTTGAGTACATGTAGAAACAGATGAAAGAGATTGCGCCAATCAGTAAGGTTGCC
Source organism: Succinivibrio sp. (assembly GCA_045634805.1). Classification (GTDB taxonomy): domain Bacteria; phylum Pseudomonadota; class Gammaproteobacteria; order Enterobacterales; family Succinivibrionaceae; genus Succinivibrio. Next base: position 1,099 of record JAZRAY010000018.1, read on the forward strand.
TTTTCATGACCTAATGCCTTGAAAATACAGAAGTAAATAACTGACACAAAGAACAGTGCATTGGCAAACCATGCTACATACAGAATGGTTGCATCAGGACCGAAGTGATGAGTGTTCCAGTCTAAAAGCAGTACTGAGTTGAAAATGTTAACTGACAGTGGGTACTGCATGATATCAAAGCCTGCAGCGATATAGCCGACAAGAGTCAGGGCAATGATGAATGGAGCAAGTCTTAACCACTTTCTTATGGCAAAGTGAAGTACGGTTTCCTCGGTTCTGATTTTGTAGAACAGGAAGAAGCCCGACATGATGAAGAACATCTCAACAGCCTGCCAGCCTGAGGTCCACTTTACCAGCCATGAGAACTGTTCAGCTCCTGACAGATTCAGATATGCAATGTGCACACCTACCACGGCCCAGATTAAAAGAAATCGTAAGAATTCGAGGTTCTTAAAGCCTCTTTCACTGTACTTTCGCATTTTTTTTATCTCTTATTAGTTGTCTACTGATTTGAGAAATAATTTAAGAAAAAAGTTGTGAAATTGTATATGAAAGCGGTTACATACAGTGTTATGCCGATCACACATTTAAGATGTTATGAAAAAAATGCTCATCTGAAAATACGGTAGGAAAGCCATATTTCTTCTAATTAGGCTACAATGTCTCTCAGAAATTTTTTCTTAAAATTCAAATAACATATGTACATAATTTGCAGAATTTTTTTATGGAATTTTTAACTGAACACGGGCTGGATATTTTTACTACCATCCTCGGACTTTTATATATCTACTATGAATACAAAGCTTCAATCTGGGTATGGTTATTAGGCATTCTGATGCCTCTGATTGATATTTATCTGTTCTCCACCAACGGCATGTACGCCTATGCCTTTATCTCACTGGTTTTTGCTCTGGTAGCAATCTACGGTATCTTAAACTGGAAGTACGGCGGTAAAAATCATACGGAGCGTCAGATAACCTGTATGACCTTCAAAAAGATCTGCCGCTACATGATTGCCATGGTGATTCTTTTCGGTATTACATACGAGATCCTTGTAAGCTTCACCGACAGTGAAATTCCGGTACTAGACAGCTTTACAACAGCAGCCTCATTTGTTGGCGTATTTGCGCTTGCCTACAAATACGTGGAGCAGTGGATTGTCTGGATCGTGGTGGATATTATTTCAGTTATCATGTTTATTCAGCAGGGACTGCCTTTTAGAGCAGGTCTCTACGCTTTATATGTACTTATTGCTTTTGCGGGTTATCGTAAATGGAAATCAATGGCAAAAACATTCCAGTAATTCTGGCAAACGGGGATTTTCCTTTACATCAGGTCCCTCTTAAGATTTTAAAGGATACAGATTTTCTGGTCTGTACAGACGGCTCTATCAACTCTCTTCTGCGTTTTCAGAAGGAGCATCACTCTGATATTTCAGTAAAGGCTATCAGACCTTCTGCTATTGTGGGAGATGGTGATTCACTCTCAGATGAGCTTAAGGAAAAGTATCGTGATATCTATGTTGAATACGAGGAACAGGATTTCAACGATCTGACCAAGGCTACAAGATTCTGTATTGAAAAGGGCTTCTCTGAGATTAACTATCTTGGTATCAGCGGCAAGCGAGATGATCATGCCATGGCCAATTTCTCACTTCTTGTCTGGTATCTTAAGACCTTTAAAATCAAGGTAAGAGCCTATACTGACCATGGTGTCTTCATACCTTGCTGCGGGGATGCCGAATTCAAGGCAGAGAAGGGGACTCAGGTAAGTATCTTTAATTTTGGAGCCCGTAATCTTAAGAGTACCAGTCTTAAGTGGGATATCTATGATTTTGATGAGCTCTGGCAGGGAACCTTAAATGAGGTAACCTCTGATTCCTTCTCAATTAAGGCTGAAGGCTACTATCTGGTATTTATAAATTACTGATTATGGATTACAGAAACAATCTTACAACACTGTGCTACCTTGAGCAGGATGACTGCTATCTGATGCTGCACCGTACCAAGAAGGAAAAGGATATCAACAAGGATAAATGGATTGGTATCGGCGGACATCTTGAGGAGGGAGAGTCTCCTGAGGAGTGTCTTGTACGTGAGATGCAGGAGGAGT
>JAZRAY010000019.1:0-4374 GCA_045634805.1 Succinivibrio sp.
TGTAATCGGTATTCCTTATAAATTATGCGGGCGTGAAAACCCACGGTTTTAACCGTGTGGATGAGAGCGCGCATTATCTTTAAGTATGTGCGGATAAAAACTATAGACATAAGTTAAAAGTATGATAATATGTGTACACTAATGGCATATATAAACATACAAAAACAACTGTAGCATTGATAAACTATCATTTTGTGTTTTGTCCAAGATTTCGCAGATAGATATTTAATCACGCAGTTACTTTGTAAGTACAGCAGGAAAAGTCAGTTCTGAAACAATTAAATGGTACGTTGATACCAAAAAACAAGACCTTAGCAAAGAGTATGAATAAAGGCGTAATATTTAGAGCATATCCAAATAAAGTTCAGCAGGAGTTAATCAATAAAACTCTTGGCTGTTCACGCCTTGTATATAACAAAGGGCTAGCTTTCAGAAACGAGAAGTATGCAAAGGGAGAAAAAGTCGGCTATAACCAGACTTCAGCCATGCTTACAGCAATGAAGACAGAGGAAAAATACTCTTTTCTAAATGAGGTAGATTCTATAGCACTGCAACAGTCTCTTAGAGATTTAGAGAAAGCATTTGTACGTTTTTTTGAGAAGAAAGCCAACCATCCAGTATTCAAAAGTAAGCACCACTATCAGTTAAGCTACAGAACAGTAAATCAGAAAAACAAAATCCGTATTGAAGGAAATAAGATAAGACTTCCAAAACTTGGATTTCTAAAGTTTAAGCAGACCATGGAAGTCGGACATATCAACAATGTTACAGTCCGCAGAACAGCTGCAGGAAAGTATTTTGTAATACTGAATGTTGATTTTGAGCCGGAGAAGCTTGAGTCAAGTTCTAACTTCACCGGAATTGATGTAGGTATCAAGACCTTTTATACAGACAGCAATGGTAATGTAGTGAACAATCCTAAATATCTGGAAAAATCACAGAGGAAACTCAAACGTGAACAGAGAAAGCTCTCACGCAAGAAAAAGAATTCTAAGAATAGACTGAAACAGAGATTAAAGGTAGCACGAGTTCATGAGAAGATAGCAAATCAGCGTAATGACTTTATTCATAAATGCACTACAAAGCTTATTAACGAAAACCAAGTGATAGCGGTAGAGGATTTGAATATAAAGGGAATGCTGAAGAACCATAAGCTTGCAAAATCTATTTCAAGTGTAGCCTGGTCAAAATTCTTTGAGACTCTTGAATATAAAGCAGAGTGGTACGGTAGAAAGGTAATCAAAGTACCAACCATGTATCCTAGCTCTCAGACGTGCTCAAAGTGCGGATATAAGAATACTCTGGTAAAGAATCTCTCAGTTAGAGAATGGGAATGCCCATGCTGCCACGCAAGGCACGACAGAGATTTAAATGCCAGCGTGAATATCCTGAATAAAGGCTTGTCAGTAGCCTGAAATACTGACAATACCGTAGGACATACGGAATTTTAAGCCTGTGCTGAAAAGCTGGAGGAGCAACTCTCCAAGAGACCGTGTAAGACGTAGTTCGCTATGCTGTGGTCTATGAAACAGGAATCCCACGACTTCAGTCGTGGGAGTGTCAACTCAAGAATACGCACTGGTTCACTAATTGATTATCTGCTCTTCTATATAATCTTTAATATGAAGGCATAAGGACACGTTTCATGAGTAATGACAGAGTAGAGACGATCTTAAATCATCTAAAGCTGCATAACCTTGTAACTGTTGAAGAGCTTGTTGAGGTAACAGGGGCTTCTCCATCTACAATCAGAAGAGAGCTTGCCAAGCTTACCAGAAAGGGCACAATCAGCAGAGTTCATGGCGGAGCAACTTTAAATCGCTATATCCCGATTCAGACTCCGGTTACAGAGAAGGCTGTAACCAGACATCAGGATAAGGCTTTAATCGGAAAAAAAGCTGCATCTCTTATAAAGGAAGGCGACTGTATTATTCTTGATGCGGGAACTACGACTATGGAGATAGCCCGTAATATTCCCAATATACCTTTAACTGTCTTTACACCTGATCTTAATATTGCACTTGTGCTATCAGAACTGCCTCTGGTTGATGTAATCGTAACCGGAGGGCATATAGATAAAACTACTAAATCCTGTTCAGGAGATGACACCAAACAGTACTTTGAGAGAATCAATCCAAATCTGGTATTTCTTGCGTGCAATGCCTGGATTGATGAAAGCCCCGGTGTATCTACTCCAAGCTATTCGAAGGTCATTATCAAGAAAGCTCTACTGAAAAGACATGCCAAGAAAGTTCTGGTGGTTGATTCAAGTAAGTATGGTGCAACCAGTCTTTATAAGATATGCGATATAGATGATCTTGATGTGGTTATAACTGATAAGGGGCTTCCTGATGATATAAGCGAATCCCTAAAGAAACGCGGGGTTATTATGCTTAGAGCATAGTGCAGGATCAATACAAGTCCAACATCCAGATATTCATTGGATCTGAAATGATTAAGTATTAACTTAAGGCAATCCATTGAGCAGACTGCTTACAAAGGCAAATTCCTTTTATAGAGTTTTTTGCCTTTTTGATTGTTTCCTTCACTTATGAGTTCAGTCAGACAGGAGCATTGGTCTTAAGCTGATAATATGAACGACTGATACTCCGATTCACTTTTTTGCTAATACTATCCAAATTCTTAAGTTCTAAACTTTAACCGTAGCAGGCAGTTTCACTGCTGAAAATAATGAATCTTAAAACAGGTACGCATTTGTATTATACAAATGTTCGTTTTTATGATTGTGTTAAGAGATTTATTCTTTCGGTTCTGTGAAAATGGGGACAAACAATAAAACAAAAATAACATTAAGGAGCACTTTATGAGCGAACTATCTACAGCAGAACTACCATCAGCTGAACTAACTTCTGCAGAGCTGATTGAGAAAAACAGACGTATTGAAGAAATGGCTTCAATCAAGGCATTTTTCGATATCAACATGAAGGGTCATCCTGATCCTCGTCTGGTAAAACCTTATGAGGACTACATCAATCTGAAGATTGATTTTGATGAGTACCTAAAGGAAAGCCGTGATGCCCGTACTGAAGTTTTCTTCAAGGGCTAGAATTTGAGCCTATCTTTATACTCTGAGTCAAACACTCAGAGTTTTAACCAGCTTTAAAACTATCTGCTGTTTTAAAGCCCGTCGGTTAATTCTCTGTTCCTATCTGACACATTAAGACTGAGAAACAAAAAAATGAGCTCTTAAAACAAGAGCTCATCTTACATGTGTGCTCAGCATGGGCATTATCTATAGGGTGCAAGTCCCGAAGTCGCCCGCTAATGGGAAGACTTAGCAAATCCACAAGGTGGTCATGGTGACGTGATAGCTGAAAGAAGTGGATAGCAAATCTCTGGTCCGACGAACAGAAATCATCTATAGGCGTACTAGGTGGATAAGAGTGCATGTTAACTCAAAGTCCAATAATTAGACGGAATCTAGTGTGTAAAGATGGCGGATTGATGGAGTGAAAGATAATGTTCTTACCTGAGGAGGTCTTGTCAGCGGGAAACCGTAGTAACAACGAATGACAAGAAGTCAGCCGCGGTCGTAGTAGCGAGGACTAAGCGTGAAGGGCCAAACCTAACAAATGTAAAAGTCGGAGGAACCGAAACACAACGAAGCCACAGAAAAGGGGCACGCCGAGAATATAAGGGCAGAAGTGCACGCCGAAGCATGAGAGTAATGCGGAACATGAGGGTAGTGTTAGGTAGTGGTCGAGCTGTTAAGGATATATCCTAATGAGTAACATTAACTTTGAATCGATAACTTTAGAGAGAATAGTCGGTAAGGGTAATCTTAATAAAGCCTATAAGAAGGTCATAAATAACAGAGGCTCTGCAGGAGTTGATGGAATGGAGACCAGTGAATTACTAGGCTATATCAAGCAACATCCTTATGAAATCTCAAGTTCGATTCTAAACGGTACATATAGACCAAAACCTATAAAGCGAGTCTATATCCCAAAGGACAATGGAGAACAGCGTCCTTTAGGAATCCCAACTGTAATCGACAGATTTGTACAACAGGCGGTAGCCCTAGTACTATCTGAAGAATACGAGAAGGTCTTTTCTGATAATAGCTTTGGTTTCAGACCAACAAGAAGCTGTAATGGTGCGATAACAAGAGCGTTAGAGTATGTAAACAGCGGTCTTGAATGGGTAATTGACCTAGACCTGAGCAAATTCTTTGATACAGTCAATCACAGTAAGCTCTTACAACTGTTATCCGACAGAATAAAAGACGGCAGAGTTGTATCTCTGATACATCGCTTCCTAAGAGCTCCAATAAGTGAAGACGGCAAAGTTAGCAAGAAGGTTACTATTGGAACACCACAAGGTGGCGTAATTAGTCCAATTCTAGCTAACATC
>JAZRAY010000020.1:0-3168 GCA_045634805.1 Succinivibrio sp.
TCCATACCGATCTTAAGCTCATTGGTCTGAATGGAGTCAGACTCCTCAATAAGCTCCTCTTTTCTTTCAATACACTCACCAAAGAGGTTATGTACTGAATAGCCGACATATTTGTTACCTGATCTCTTATAGATAGAAAGAATCAGCATCAGTTTGTTCATCTCATTGAATCTGTAGGTAGAGGCAGGTCTGCCGTTAGGCATGTTAACCTTGCCGGCATCTAATACCTCTCCTGATGCAATCAGAAGTGAAATGATCTTGTTTAGTGTTACGACAGAAAGTCCTGTGAGTTCCTTTAGCTTTGAGCTGGTACAGACCTGTTCATCATGAAGAGCCTGACGAACCAGCTGAAGATTCTGTTCACGGATCTGTCGGGACGTAATTGTAAGCGATGTATCAACCATTTTGGTGCAACTTAAATAACATTTATAAACCTAGTTTAATAATACTATTTTTTTTAAATTTGTCAAAAACGAAAAAAATCGAATATTTTAATTAGCATACACTAATTATAAGAAAACTTAATCTCTATAAGCCTTTAAAGGTATTTTTGCGATATGTATATTTGTTATTCTTATTTGCAAATCAATTGCAAATTGCAACTCCAACTTTAGAGCTTTATCGCATTTTATGTCCTATTCTGACATTTTAGAATAGCGTTTAAGCCTTATATTTCAAGTTTTTTATAAAAAAATTTTTGAATTTTCATTTTTAGACATATTTTCATAAATTTTGTCAATAAATTTTCAGGTATTTGTTAATTTTTTTTTTATAACTAAAATTATCTTGACGGTTTCTTCAGGGAACCAATTTTTTTTACATACACTGCAAACGAGGAGCCTTAATGCTTCAAATTAGATTACATGGCCGTGGAGGCCAAGGTGTAGTGACCGCAGCTGAAATGCTGACTCTTGCAGCATTCTATGAAGGTCATCATGCACAAGCTTTCCCAAGCTTCGGTTCTGAGCGTACAGGCGCTCCAGTTGTTGCATATGCTCGTATTGATAATAAAGAAATACGTACACACGAGCCTATTCAGCAGCCAGGAGTTGTTCTTGTTCAGGATAAGACACTTTTAGGATCTGTTGATGTATTCGGTGGACTTGATCCAAACGGATATGCAATTATCAACTCTAAAGATGCACCAGAAGTTGTTGTTCCAGAATTAGTAAAGATGTTACCTAAGGGTCACGTATTTACTGTTCCTGCAACTGATTTTGCTATGCAGAAGATTGGTAAGCCTCTACCAGGTGCTCCAATGCTGTCAGCTTTAGCTGCTGTAACAGATATTCTGAAATTAGAGTCTGTACAGAAGGCATTCCAGGAAAGATATCCAGGTAAGGTTGGTGATGCTAATGCTGAAACCGCTGCCCTTGCATACAACTATATTAAGGGAGTTCTATAATGCTAAAGCAAATCGAAGGTTCATTAGGTGTAGCTGAGGCAGTTGCCTTATGCCGTCCTGGCGTTGTATGTGCCTACCCTATTTCTCCACAGACTCACATTGTTGAAAACGTAGGTAAGTTTGTTAAAACCGGTACCTTAAAGGACTGTGACTTTTTGAACGTTGAATCAGAGTTCTCAGCAATGTCAGTTGCTATCGGTTCTTCCGTTGGCGGTGCCCGTACCTATACAGCTACAGCATCTCAGGGTCTGCTGTTCATGGCTGAAGGTATCTATTCAGCATCAGGCTTAGGTCTTCCAATTGTTATGACCGTTGCTTCACGTGCAATCGGTGGCCCAATCAACATCTGGAACGATCACTCAGATTCTCTTTCACAGCGTGATTCAGGCTGGCTGCAGTTATTCTGCGAGTCAAACCAGGACGCTGTTGATACTCATATCATGGCATTCAAGATCGCCGAGAAGGTTGGTCTTCCTGTTATGGTATGTATGGATGGTTTCGTATTGACTCACGCATTTGAGAGACTGGATATTCCAGATCAGGAGACTGTAGACAAGTTCTTAGGTGAATACGAGCCAAAAGAGTACCTAACTCCAAAGGAGCCAGTATCTATCGGTGCTATGGTTGGACCTGAGGCATTTACCGAGGTTCGCTTCCTGCAGCAGCGTAAGATGGCAAAGGCACTTAAGGTTATTGAGGAAGTAACCGAAGAGTATCGTGCACTGACCGGTTCTAAGTCAGGCGGTATTTTAGAGTGCTACAACTGCGAGAACGCTGATCTTAAGATCATTATCATGGGTTCTACAGTTGGTACTGCCAAGGATGAGATTGACAGACTAAAGGCTGAGGGTATCAATGTCGGTATCATCTCATTAAAGTCATTCCGTCCATTCCCATACAAGAAGCTTGCTGAGGCAATCGGTGACACCAAGCAGGTAATCTGCCTTGAGAGAGCATTCTCATTTGGTGCCCGCGGCATTATCTGCCCTGAAGTTAAGCGTGCTATGGAAGGCAAGAACTGTGATATCAAGACTGTTGTTGCAGGCTTAGGTGGCCGTCCAATCTTCGGTACCACCATCAACGGTATCGTAAAGGATGCTCTTGCAGGCAAGTTTACTGAGGAATTCACCTGGTTTGACATCGACGCTGATGTACTGAACGGCTACACAAAGAAGGCTGAAGGTGTAACCTTCCCTAAAGGTCCGCTAGGTCAGTCAGTTTTAGAAGACTCAGTCAAGGGTTAAGCAGGAGACAGTACAATGTTAGAAAAGATTAAATTCTACCAGACAGGTTCAAACACTGTTGGTAACCGTATGTTAAATCCTGCTATGCGTACAAATCAGGCATCAGAGGATCGTAACAACAGCCTTATTTCAGGTCACAGAGCCTGTCAGGGCTGTGGTGAGGCATTAGGCGCAAGATATGCGATTGATGCTGCAATGAAGGCTACAAACGGACAGATTATGCTGGTTAACGCTACCGGCTGTCTTGAAGTTTTCTCAACTCCATATCCAGAATCAGCATGGAAGCTGCCATGGGTTCACTCACTGTTCGGTAATGCCGCATCAGTAGGCTCAGGCCTGGCTGCTGCAGCTGCTGTTCTTGCAAAGAAGCACGGCGACTCAGTTGTTCCTCGTGTTATTGCACAGGGCGGTGACGGTGGTACCACCGATATCGGCTTTGGTCCTCTGTCAGGTATGTTCGAGCGTAACGATGATGTTCTATACATCTGCTACGATAACGAAGCATACATGAACACCGGT
>JAZRAY010000021.1:0-2923 GCA_045634805.1 Succinivibrio sp.
AAGTTCAGTCTGAAAAGTACATCAGCAATATTCTGACTCCAGATAAAATCCCAGGCACAATCCAGAGTGCCCAGGGAGAGAAGGCCTTTAACGGCAAATGGTATGAGCAGACTATCCGTAAGGGAGACTCACTATCCAAGATCTTCTCCTACTTAAATCTTAATACCAACGATCTTAAGAAGATTACCGCAGTTGCCCGTGAGAGTGATCTTAACCTTTCCGTTGGAGGCAAGATTCAGTTCCTGATCGGTGAAGACAACTCCGTTCAGGAGATTGCGATTCCTCTTGCAGGTAACAAACAGGTTCGTTTCTCCAGAGATATAGAGAAGAACACCTATACAGTTGCCCGTGAAAGACGCTTTGCCCAGTTCTCTGATTTAAAGAGCCGCGGTATGGACAGCGCAACACTAATGCCTTCATTTATCGAGGCAGAGAAACAGCGCAGCAAAAAGAAGCTTGAAGAAGAGGCTCTACTCTCACAGAAACAAAAAGAGGCTTTGGAGAAGGCTCGTCTTAAGAGAGAGCTTGCAGCTGCTCAGAAAAAACAGGAGCCAGTGGCTGCACCTGTTGAAAAAGAGCAGACCAAATCCATGTACAGCGGAAAGACCAGACCTCGTCTTATCATCGGTTCTATCAATGAGAAGGAAACCTTTGACAAGGCAGCTGCAAGATACGGTCTGACCCGCTCTGAGATTGTAACCATCAAGAATCAGTATGTAGGCAGAATCAACTTTAACAAGCTTTCAGCCGGTGATTCCTTCAGAATTCTATTCAACGGAATCGGTCAGGGCGCAAGCATGACTGCAATTTCCATGAACACCAAGATGTTCGGTCAGATTAACCTGTACCGTCATCAGCTAAATCACATCTTCTACGAGGAGAACGGATACAATCCATCAACCGGTGCTTTCAGAAGATTCCCTATCATGGGTCAGATTAAGGTAAGCTCTCCATTTAACCTGAAGAGATTCCACCCAATCAAGCACATTATCCGTCCACACTACGGTGTTGATTTCAAGGTTAATATCGGTACCCCAATCTACTCTCCTGCTGATGGTGTAGTCACCTACGCCAAGTACATGCGTGGAGGCGGCTACTCAATTATTATCAGCCACAACGGCGGATACTCAACAGTTTATATGCACCTGTCCAAGTTTGACGTTCAGCAGGGCGACCGTGTGCATATTGGTCAGATTATCGCTAAATCAGGAAATACAGGTAATTCCACAGGCGCACATCTTCACTACGAGGTACATGTCAACGGACGTCCGGTTGACCCTCTGAAAGTGGACCTTCCATCCGGAAGTCCTGCTACAGCTCAAAGATTGAAAGAAGCATTTAAAAATAATGTTTACATCTTGAAGACAGAGCTGTATAAGAATAAATTAGCAGAAGTAAAATAATTTGTAGTCAGACAGACCAAAGACTAAGGATAACCTGTGCTTACCGAAAAAGAGTTTAGCGAAGAGGCATTAGCTGTCCTCAAATGGCTTATCGCGATACCTAGCATCACCAGAACCTCTGGTGATGAGATCATGAGTCATACCATTTACAATACCGTTTCAGAATTCACCTATTTCAAGAATCACCCTGAATACCTAAGCTACATCACCCACGATGATCAGAAAAATCACTCCTTTACTGCATTTGTAAGACGTGATCAGACAACCCGTGAAACCCTGGTTGTACTATGTAATACCGATACCTCATCAAATGAAGTTTACGGTACCCTAAAATCCTACGCCTTCAAATCAGATGAGCTAAAGGAAAAGCTTAAGGGGGCATCTCTTACTGAAGCTCAGCTTTCAGAGCTTGAAAAAGAAAACAATATCTACGGCCTTGGTTCTTTTGAGAACAAGTCCCCTATTGCCGGCATGCTGATTCTTCTGAAATACTACTCAGAAAGATTATGGGAGCTTCCTATCAATCTTCTGTTCGTATGTAACAGTGAATCATTAAACGGTAATGAAGGTATCAGAACCTGTCTTCCTTATATTCACACTCTTATCAATGAGCAGAATATCGAGCTGACACTGGCTGTATCCTTCAAACCAGAATCTACCGATGTTCCAGATGACACCATCAATGTCTATACTGCCAACATGGGTAAGGTTGAGGCTGGCTTTTATATCTTCGGTGAGGGAACCGATACAGAGAGACCTTATAAGGGCTTCTCTCCTACCATGGTTGCCTCAAAGATTATTGATGAGATTGAGATAAATCCTTTAATTACAAAGGAGCTCTCAAAGCGTGCCATTGCACCGACCTTCAATTATCTGCATACCTATAACAACCGTTCTCCAAATACACCGGATGCGGTTCATTTAAGCTTTACATTCCCTTTCATCAACCTGAATATTCTTGACTTGCTTGAGAATTTAAAACAGGTTGCTGCCAACGCTCTTGAGAGATCAGCCATGATGATGGAAGAGCGTGAGCTTATGTACAGCAAGATAAATGAGGTTGAGCACAACTCTCAGATAAGAGAGGCTGAGGTTCTCTCCTTTGCAGACTTCTTCTACAGAGCGGCTCTTCACTACAAGGGTAACTTAAAATCCGCAATCGAAGGTCTGATTCAGAAATGCGCCAACGAGGAGCTTGGTGTTCAGGATATTCTAAAGAATATTATTGAACGTCTAAACGAGCTTGCCCGTCTGCCAAGACCATCAGTTGTGATTTTCTTTGGCAATGACTTTATTCCACAGCAGCAGCTGCGTAGAAACAATGCCCTAGATCGTGAACTTTTCATCAGAATCAACAAGGCTGTTGAGGAGTTCAATAAAAAGCATGATCATCAGATCAACATTGAGAATGAATGTCCTGCCAACGATAACTGTTTTATAAGACCAGTCGGCATTGATGTTGCTCTAAAGGCTCTAAAGGATGAATGTCCTATGCCTATATCAACATTCTATAACCTCAA
>JAZRAY010000022.1:0-2156 GCA_045634805.1 Succinivibrio sp.
CCTGAGTATGCGCTTCAGGTTCCAGCATCTGTTGAGCATCATGCAACCTTAGGCATTATGCAGTATTTCTTTGCCAGAGAGGATGAAGGCTGGAAGATCTACATCGTTAATGAACGAAATGAAGTTAAGATTTTCTACGGCTTTAATGGATCTCGTGCGTCTTTGGTAAACTCAATCAACAGATACTACACCGCTCAGTCGGATGCAAATTCAACCAAATCAACTCTGAATTTCAATCTTCCACAGTATTTTGTACTTGGAAATGATCAAAAATCGATCCATCCGTTCACAATTTCCAATAAATAGTGCCAAATTGGATCATTTTGGATATACTTTCAGTGAAAGTATGAAAGATTTTTCATTACTCAGAAATATATAGGTTAATCAAATTGAATAAAATTTTTGTATTACTGTCACTAACCGTTGCTACATTATTCTTATATGGCTGTGGTATAAAAGGCCCTCTCTATATAGAAAAAGATCCAGTAACCAATACTCAGGCCCAAAAGGCAGATCAGCAACAGCTTGGTACCCAAGAGAAGAATGGTAATAGTAGTGAGTCTGAAGCTGCAGATAGTCAGCCTGTACTCTATTAAAATTCTAAAACGTTGTTAACCTGTCTGTATCCTCCGATACGCTTAATTGACTAATGGATTTGGAAAATGGATTTTTTTGGCTTTAAAGATTCAGATTTATATGCGGAATCTGTAAAAATTACTGATATTGCATCACAGTACGGTACCCCTTTATACGTATACTCAAAAGCTACCTTAACAAAACACATGCAGGCTTTTGAAGCAGCTCTTAAAAGTCGGAAACATCTTGTCTGCTTTGCAGTAAAAGCCTGTTCAAATCTAGCTGTCCTGAATCTGATGGCAAAGCTTGGCGCAGGATTCGATATCGTGTCCGAAGGTGAGCTTCGCCGTGTTATCGCTGCAGGCGGTGACCCATCAAAGGTTGTATTCTCAGGTGTAGGCAAGAGTGAGGCTGAAATCGAATTCGCTCTGTCACAGAAGATCAACTGTCTTAACATTGAATCCCCAGAAGAGATTGATACTGTTATCAAGGTAGCCAAGAGACTGAATGTTGTGGCTCCTGTTGCTCTTAGAGTAAATCCTGGTGTTGATGCCAAGACTCATCCTTCAATCTCAACCGGTCTTAAGAACAACAAGTTTGGTGTAAGCGAAGAGCTGGCCTTCGATTTATACAAGAAAATGGCAGCTGAGCCTTGTCTTAAGGTTTCAGGCATTGACTGCCATATCGGTTCACAGATGACATCTGTTGATCCTATAATTGAGGCTTCAGAAAAACTTATAACCTTATATAATAAGCTATTATCTGCAGGTATTAAGGTTGATCACATCGATGTCGGCGGTGGTCTTGGCGTTATCTATGACAACGAGACTCCTCCAAGCCCAGAGGAATATGTTGCTCCTATTCTGAAGAAACTTGAGGGACTTGATGTTGCTCTGTATGTTGAGCCTGGCCGCGCCATGGTAGCAAATGCTGCAGTGCTTCTTGCCAAGGTTTTATATCAGAAAGACAACGGCGATAAGCATTTTGTGATAACAGATACCGCAATGAATGATATGATACGTCCAGCATTATATGGCGCTAAAATGACCATTATTAATGCTTACAGGCATGCTGATGTTCCTGCTGTGAAGTCAGATGTTGTAGGACCTATCTGTGAAAGCGACGATTTCCTAGGAAAAGAGCGTTCACTAAGTGTAAAGAATGGCGATATCTTGGTTGTAAGAGGTGCCGGAGCCTACGGTTCCTCAATGGCTTCAACCTATAACACCCGCCGTCTGTGTGCGGAAGTTATGGTTGATGGCGATAAGACTGCTCTAATCAAGAAGAGACAGTCCTTCGAAGATATCTGGAAGGATGAAATTATTCCAGAATAAAGGATTAACATGATTTTTAAATTTTCCAAAATGCAGTGCTGCGGCAACGACTTCATGTTCGTTGACGGCATAACTCAGAAAGCTTTTTTCTCACCTGAACTAATCAGAAAGCTCGCTGACAGACATTTTGGAATTGGTTTTGATCAGTTGATTCTTGTTGAACCACCATTTGATCCTGAGGTTGATTTCCACTTCAGGATCTTCAATTCAGACGGTACCGAAGTTCAGATAGGTGCTAATGCAGCT
>JAZRAY010000023.1:0-5423 GCA_045634805.1 Succinivibrio sp.
GAGCCAAATGCTCTGAAGTGGGACAAGATTTCAAAGACCGATTATGTACGCTACTCTGATCCGGACAAGTATGTCGGCAGACTTTCTGATCTGTACAGACAGCGTATTGAGAAGGATCCTGTATTTAACGTTATCCAGTCCGAGCGTGAGCGTTATCTGAAGCTCAAGGAAGGAAAGGTTATAACTGTTAACTTCGACAAGCGCAAGAAGCTGTTTGATGAAGATGAGAAGACTGCGCTTAAGAATACAAATATTCGTCTGAAGGCAATGGGTAAAGATCCTGTTAAGTCTGTAAAGGATCTGCCTACTGACTTTGAATATGATGATCCTATTCTTCTTGAAACTGTAAATATTGCCTCAGATTATTCTGATATGATTAAGAAAAAGACTGACGGCGACAGTGTTGTGGCGCAGACAGCTGCAAGATAAATTTCAATAAAGCCCAGCTAAATGTTGGGCTTTTCTATAATTTTTAAGGTGATTTATGACAGAAAAGCGTAATACCTACAAGGCACAGAAAAGAACAGATTACAAAGCACCAAATTTCACTGCAGTTGATATTGATCTTACCTTTACACTTGATGATACCAATACCATTGTAAAGAATGTAACAACCTTTAAGCGTCTGACCACTGATACCAAGGCTCCGCTGGTATTAAACGGCGAAGATCTTCAGTTAAACTACGTGAAGGTTGACGGTATTGACGTTAAGTACAAGGACGTTAAAAACGGCATTGAAATTTCATCTGTACCTGATGAGTTTACTGTTGAACTTGAGAATGTTATCAATCCATCTGAAAACTCATCTCTGATGGGCCTTTACAAGTCAAACGGCACTTTCTGTACTCAGTGTGAGCCTGAGGGCTTCCGCAGAATCACTTATTCTCTGGACAGATCAGATGTTCTGGCAAAATACAGAGTAACCATTATCGGACCAGAGTATGGCTGTGGTGTTCTGTTATCAAATGGTAATCTTATCGAAAGAGGTACCAGAAAGAACCGCCCATATGCAGTCTGGGAAGATCCGTTCCCAAAGCCAAGCTATCTGTTTGCTCTGGTTGCAGGTACCTTTGATATTGTTTCAGATACCTTCACCACCATGTCAGGCCGCAAGGTTGATCTTGAGCTGTACGTTGACAGAGGCTCATATGATCGTGGTCTTTGGGCAATGCAGTCAATCAAGGATTCCATGAAATGGGATGAGGACCGCTGGGGACTTGAGTTTGATCTTGATAATTTCAAGGTTGTTGCTGTTGATTTCTTCAACTTCGGCGCAATGGAAAACAAAGGTCTGAACGTCTTCAATTCAGTATATGTAATGGTTGATCCTACCTGTGCAACCGATACCGCCTTCTATAATGTTCAGAGTGTTATCGGTCATGAGTATTTCCATAACTACACCGGTGACAGAGTTACTCTGCGTGACTGGTTCCAGCTTTCATTAAAGGAAAGTCTTACCGTATTCCGTGATCAGGAATTCTCATCAGATGTTGCCAACAGGGCATTAACCCGTCTTCATGCAATCAATGTGATCCGCGGTCCTCAGTTTGCCGAGGACGCATCTCCAATGGCTCATCCAGTAAGACCAGAGGAAGTTATGGAGATGAATAATTTCTACACCGTAACAATCTATGACAAGGGTGCAGAGATTATCCGCATGATTCATACCTTAATCGGCGAGAGCAAGTTTAAAAAGGCTCTTAACGATTACCTAAAGAAGTTTGACGGTCAGGCTGTAACCATTGAGGACTTCCTGTGCTGCTTTGAAGAGAGTGCAGGAGTTGATCTTTCTCAGTTCAGACGCTGGTATACACAGGCTGGTACACCTCAGGTCAAGGCTTCATGGACTTATGATGAGGCTAATAAGAATCTGGTATTAAAGCTGTCTCAGCATACAAATCCAACACGTGATCAGAAAGAGAAAGAACCTTTCTACATGCCAATCAGACTAAGCTTCCTGGATAAGGAAGGTCATGATGTTCACCCGGCAGAGCTTTCATCTGACGGCTTTATCATCTTCAATGAGAATGAGCAGGAATACCGCTTTACCCTGGATAAGGACACCTTACCTGTAATTCTGCGTGATTTCTCCGCACCGGTTAAGCTTGATGCTCCATACACCATGGAACAGCTGCAGCATATGCTGTCATTCTGTGATGATGCCTTTATCAAGGTAGACTGTGCTACAACCATGCAGAACCGTTATGTTCATGACAATCTTGAGATTGCAGCTGCAGAGGGCATGCTGAAAGATCCTGCTGAACTGATTGCTTCATACAAGGCAATTTTAGACGGTGTTGATGCACAGAGTGATCTGATTCTTATAAATGAAACTCTAAAGATTCAGAGTATTGCTAATCTGATGGAGACATTTGATAAAATCAACATTGATGCAATCAAATATGCACACGACGCACTTGAAACAAAAGTTGCCGTTGCACTGGTAAATGAATTTGTACAGCTTTATGGAAAGATTAAGGCATCAAGTTCAAATTACAGTGTTGCAGATATGGGAAGACGTGCTCTTAACAATTCAGCTCTGCACATGATCGCTGTGGCTAAATGTGCTATGGACAAGAAGTCTGAGGCTTCAGAGATTGTTCTGAACCACTACAACGGTTCTAAGAACATGACCGACAAGCTTCAGGCTATGACAGATGCAGTTCATCTTGATCTTGACTGCAAGAACGAGATTCTGAAGTCATTCGAGAAAGACTGGTCAAAGGATGCCTTAGTCTTTGATAATTTCTTCAGAGTACAGGCAACTGTTCCTAACAAGAGCGCAATTGACAATGTTAAGAAGCTCCTGTCTCACCCAAGCTTTGATGGCAAGAATCCAAACAGAGTAAGAGCTCTGACTGGTGCTCTGGCTTTATCAAATCCTGTAGCCTTAAATGATATTTCAGGCGAGGGATATGATCTTCTGTGCAAGCAGATTAGCGAGTTAAATGACATCAATCCAAGTGTTGCTGCCAGAATTCTAACTCCTCTTTTAAGCTTCAGAAGATTAGATGAAAAACGTCAGGGAATGATTCTGAATAACCTGAATTCTCTGATGCAGATGCCTAAATTGTCTCGTTCAATTTACGAGAAGGTAAGCACTGCTCTGAAGGAGTAGATTATGTACGGAGAAAATCACTACCGTTTCTCTTTGTCCATGAGTAAGGCGACGTTACTGTCGCTTTACAAGGGAGCTTTTCAGAGAGTTCGTGTTCGTACCTTTGAAGGTCTGGTAATTGATATTGATGCTAATCATCTAAAGAAATTTACCACCGAAGATGGTATTCATGGAACCTTTGAACTGGTTACAACAAGCTCAAACAAGTTTTTAAAGCTGATTCAGATTGATTAAAAATAAGGATTTCCTATGCAGTTCATTCCGTACAGTCTCTATCCTTCAGTGATTCGACCATTTTTATTTATGCTCGAGCCTGAGACTGCACATGATTTGATTTTAAGAGGAGCTAAAGCCTGCTCTAATAAATCACTGTTGCCGATCTTCTCTCAGAATATCGAGTTTCGTCCTGTAAAGGCAATGGGACTGGAGTTTAAAAATCCATTAGGACTTGCTGCAGGTTTGGATAAAAACGCTGAGGCTGTAGACTTCTTTGGAGCCTTAGGTTTTGGTCATATTGAGGTAGGAACTGTAACTCCAAAGGCTCAGGATGGAAATCCAAAGCCAAGAATGTTCAGAATCCCAAGCGCTCAGGGCATTATTAACCGTATGGGCTTTAATAATAAGGGCGTTGATTATCTTGTAGAGAATCTGAAAAAACGTACCTATGAGGGAGTGTTAGGTGTAAGTATCGGTAAGAACGAGACAACATCTCTGGATAATGCAGTGGATGACTATCTGTTCTGTCTACGTAAGGTTTACCCTTATGCCGACTACATTGCTGTTAATGTTTCCTGTCCAAATACACCCGGCCTTACCAAACTACAGGCCAAGGAGCCTTTATACAATCTTCTAAAGCCAATCAGGGCAGAGCAGAAGAATATAAGTGCAACCTCCGGCAGATACGTTCCTCTTGTTGTTAAGTTCTCTCCTGATCTTTCAGATGAAGCATTAGAGAATCTATGCTCTGTATGTCTTGATCTTGAGATTGACGGCTTAACCTGTACAAATACAACCACCAGAAGAGATATTATCAATGGAATGGAGCATGCGCAGGAGTGGGGCGGTCTTTCTGGAGAGCCTTTAAGAAATATCAGCTCTGAAACTTTACGTAGAACCGCCAGGATTATTGATAAGAAGATCCCTATCATTGGCGTAGGCGGAATTTCAAATGCTGTTAATGCACGTGAAAGACTGAAGGATGGGGCAACATTACTTCAGATTTATTCTTCACTGATTTATCGTGGTCCAAACGTTATCAAATCAATAGTGAATAACATCTGATGATCCTAATCGGATGTTAATCTCTGAAAGCTTCACAACCTGAGAGGGGAGTGGAGCTTTTTTATAATTCAATCCTCTTTAAACTAATAATCAAATCAATTTAATAAACTTATTATCTGTTACTTTCTATAACATTTAATCTAATTTACAGATAAGTATTATCTAATTCACAAATAATCTTATAAATAATAATACAAAGCCTTGAAATAATAATGTATGTATAAGACTAATATAATTTTTCTTAAGTAATATTTAAACATTGAAAAAAATACTCGAAAAGCTATTGACATTTACAAATAAAAATAACTGAAAAATGTGATAGACAGATCAGTTATTGACAAATAAAACATTTTTTATTTTTCATTTAGTTTATTTTCTTCAGTTTATAGGCTAAAATGAAAATGAATTACAAATTTCAAAAAACTGAATAAGGACAGCAAAAACAGATGGTTATTAGCCCTCAGAATGATTGTACATGGACTTATCACGACGGAAAGTTAAGTATTAATCTTACTACCGATGAAGGTAAATCCTACCTGTTCAAAACAAGGTACAACGTTGAAGATTTGTTTGTCCGCCCTGATAGTAACAGCCAGTTCTGTATTGAAGATGCAAACCTTCTGACTGATTACCAGGATGGTTTATATGAAATTTTAAAGAATGAAAGTTTTGCCCTTGATCTTGGACTTAATGCAGTTGCCTGTGAGAAGTTTACAAGACCAGCAGCTCCAACCAGCAGATACTTTTTAGCTCTTGATCGTCCTGCTGTAGAGTTTGCAAGGGGAGATGTAGTAATAGTTTACTCAAAGGCCGGTTCAGCAGGCTACTGCCTGGTTCTTGAAGAAAGAGATGCTGACGGCATGGTAAGACTGATGCTTCTATCAGAGGAGCTGGTCTTAGATAAGGAACAGAATAGAGGTTATCAGATCGGAATGATGATCAGAGTATGTCCAGAGTGTGTTGGCGATATTTATTCTGGCTCAAATGATCGTCGTGTTAGATACGCTTAAAGAATTTTTCTCCT
>JAZRAY010000024.1:0-4403 GCA_045634805.1 Succinivibrio sp.
TCATTAAGAAGTGAGAAACTGACCAGAACTACAGGTTCGTCTCAGGTCACTACCTTAAATGAAGGCTATGCCAATTTATTGGCTTTAATTGGCTCTGCCTCAAACTCAGCTAAGACAAATACAGAAGCTGCTGAGGCTAAATATGAACAGACTGTAAAGATGTTTGAGTCTAATTCAGGTGTAAATCTTGACGAAGAAGCCACTAATCTGTTGATGTTCCAGCAGTCATATCAGGCATGTGCCAAGATTATTGAAGCATCTCAAACTGTGTTTAATGCGTTGATCGCATCGTTCTAGAGGAGGTATCTGTATGAGAATTTCAACAACAATGCAGTATACCAACAGCCTTAGTTATATTAAAAATTCTAACTCCAAGGTTGATGAACAGGCTACAAAATATAATTCAGGCCTGAAATTCCAGTCTGCAGGTGAAGATCCTTCTGGAATGGCTTCAAAGGTTAAGTATGAAGGTGCTATTGCTGCATACAAACAGTATATTGAAGCTGGTGGAATTGCTAATAACAGTCTTTCTGAAGAAGAAACTGCTTTATCTTCAATGTGGGATACTCTATCAAGTGTACATACAAGATTACAGCAGTGTGTGAATGGTTCTAATGATGAATCAAGCTTGAAAGCTCTTTCTGCTGAGATTGCTCAGTTAAGAGATCATCTTTTTGATCTTATGAATACTCAGAATACAGAGGGGGAATATATTTTCTCTGGCGCAAGAAGTAGTGTTGCAACTTATACACTTACATCAGAAGGTCATTATGAATGTCAGGCGGATGGTTCAAGCAGAGGTGTCGTTGTTGCTCCTAGTGTGAATGTACAGGTCTCAGATTCTGGACTGAATATTTTTGAGAACTGTAAAACTGCATATACTATCAATGCTACAGGTACTGATTTAGTCCGAGCTGAAGTTAAGACATATGGCACTTTCAATGATTTATTTGAAGATTATTACAATCCTGCAGGTAATGTAGCCGACAATACTCTGACAATAACTCTTGACGGTAATGGAAAATTTACTTTGTTAGACCCAAATGGAAATACTATTGATTCAGGAGAAGTCGATACTTCAACAAGTATAAATAAGATTACTGTTAAAGGAATGGAGTTCACCATATCAAATCCTAATTCAAATGAAGCTATCTCCATCCAGCTAGAACAACCTACTACAGAAAATATGCTTAATATTCTGACAAATATCGTTTCTGTTATAAACGATGAGTCTGTGTCGAATGTTGATAAGATTGCCGAAATTACAAAATGTCAGGTTGATGTTGAGATTGCTCTTTCTCATTACGATTCATATCGTGGTCAGATTGGTGCCAGACAGAATGCTATCACTAATGTTTTAAATGCAAACGAGTCACTTTCTGCTATTAAGGTAGAGTCAAAGGCAAATGTTTCTGAAGTTGATGCCTTTGATGCCGCATCTGAGCTTATCAGAGCCCAGAATCAGCTGACAGTTTCAAGACAGATTTACAGTATGTTGAATAAACAATCACTATTCGATTTTATATAACAGAGAGATGAGGTGAGAAAATGATTAAGTTAAATAATATTTCAAATGTTGTAAATAATATTCCTGCAAACCATCAGGGTAACAATAAGATCAGTGAAAAGGCATCAGATGCTGTTGCTAAGAACGAATCTTCAACTGTGGTTAATCTGCAGTCAAACCTGAACAGGTTAAGTGAGAAGAACAATATTGTAGTAAATTCAGCTAATGCCAAGAATATCGCTGCAGACATCGCCTCACTGCTAAGTAAGTCAGATGGAAAAGTTCAGGCTAATATAAGCCCTTTTGATGCAGCAAGTCTTTTATCTTAACTTAGTAAAAATAGTATCGGTCTCCTCTCTCTATCCTCTTAACCGATACTATTTTTTTATATAAATCAATCAGTAATAAAATTTTTCTTCTTTTTTAATATTTTCTTTAATTTTTTTCTAAAGTTCTTAATTAAATTGTCCGATAAAATATACAAATGAAAGAGTAATTGTGCTTTTTCAGGAGAGAGTGACTCCTCAAAATAGAGGGGGGATATAAAATGAGCGATATAAGTATTAAAGATGCCATTTCCTCATTGTTCGGCGTATCAAGATCTGCATTTAAGGATCAGGATAAGGCAATTCAGACTGAGGAAGAAAAAAAGGTTATAAACACTGAAGAAACAAAAGGCGGAAAAG
Organism: Succinivibrio sp.; assembly: GCA_045634805.1. Classification (GTDB taxonomy): domain Bacteria; phylum Pseudomonadota; class Gammaproteobacteria; order Enterobacterales; family Succinivibrionaceae; genus Succinivibrio. Next base: position 2,194 of record JAZRAY010000024.1, read on the forward strand.
AAAAATCCGGTCGGGTTTCTTCTCTAGGTGATGAGGAAAGTAAGTCTTCACAGAGCCTTAGCGAGCGTAGCAAAGAGAAGGTTGAAGAAGACAAGGAAATTTCCAAAGCATTACAGGAGCGTAATGAGGAATTGGCTCAGGAGCGTATGCACGCGCTGAACCAGCAGAACATTGGTCTGTCTTTCTCATTTGACGATTCTGATAATACCTTGGTTAAGGTGACTGACATGAACACAAAGAAACTTGTTCGTCAGATACCTTCTGAAGAATTTTTAGAGTTTGCAGAGAAACTGGATAAGATGCTGGAAGAAAACCAGAAGTCTATGACTTTAAACAAAGAAGAGATTAAAGGTTTACTTCTGGACGATAAAGCATAGTTCATTTTTATCCTCTCTCTCCAATGATAGAACCGCTATAATATGGCGGATTTATTTTGCCTGAATTTTTATTTTAAAATTCTCTTAAAGAAAAACAGAATCAGCCGATAATAAAGTATAAATATAATGCTTTAAGATTATTAGAATATGCAGGAGCTAATATGTACGGACGTAATTTAAAAGCCTATAAAAAAACAAATATAGAGGCTGAATTAGCAGTTGCAGATCCTCACAGAATTATTCAGATGCTCTACGAAGGTCTTTTAGAAAGATTATCTCAGGCTAAGGGCGCAATTTTAAGAAACGACTTCGCTTATAAAGCTGACAGAATTGCCAAGGCTCAGGGTATTATTTATGGTCTTGAGAATTCTCTGGATAGAAAAGCGGATCCAGCTTTGTACGATAGAATGCTTGCTTTATATGAATATATGCGAGACCGTTTAACAACAGCTGCTGTTTCATTAGAGACAGCTCCAATTGATGAGTGTATAAATCTACTGATTCCTATTAAACAGGCTTGGGATAAGATTCCTAATGATGTTAAGGAAGAGGTAAACTCTCAGCTTGCAAACAAGTAAAAGAAAAGATGGAGGAGTTGCTTCAGATTTGGAGCAACTTCTTTTTTTTCAGATAGTAAAAAAGGGGCAAATCGTAATTTGCCCCTTTCCTATATCTGATAAGCTAGACTATTAGATAGTCTGAACTGACATGGTGTTGGTGATTCCTGATGGAACTAGAGCACCGTTAACCATGATAATCTTATCGCCAGCTTTAGCTAAACCTAACTCTAAAGCTAACTTCTTACCTAACTTGAAGAACTCGTCGGTTGAGTTGATTCTATCAACAATCTTAGGTAGAACACCACGAGTTAAGCATAGCTGACGTGCAGCCTTGTAGTTAGGAGTTAATGCTAGGATTACAGCATTAGGATTGAACTTACGGATTGCACGAGCTGAGTTACCGTGCTCAGTAGCAACAACGATAACTGGTGCATTTAAGCTCTCTGAAGCCTCAACTGCTGCTAAACATGCAGAATCAGTTACGGTTGGAGAAGCCTCTACATAACGGTAAACTTCATCAGCATACTCTTCGCAGTATGAATCAGTTCTCTCACAGATGGTGTTCATGGTTCTTACAGCCTCACGTGGGTACTTACCCTTAGCTGACTCACCTGATAGCATAACTGCATCAGTACCATCTAGAATAGCATTGGTTACGTCACCAGCTTCTGCACGGGTTGGACGTGGATTCTTGATCATAGAATCTAACATCTGAGTTGCAGTGATTACTGGCTTACCAACTTCGTTACAACGCTTGATGATGTGCTTCTGAGCGAAGATAACTTCCTGAGCTGGAATCTCAACACCCATGTCACCACGAGCAACCATGATACCGTCAGCTGCAGCTAGAATGTCTTCGAAGTTGTCTAAACCTTCCTGGTTCTCGATCTTGCAGATGATCTTGATTTCGTTACCACCGTTAGCATCTAGGAAGTTACGGATATCTAGAACGTCTTCCTTGGTTCTGGTGAATGAAGCAGCGATGAAATCAACATCTCTCTTGATACCGAATAATAGGTCACCCTTATCCTTCTCTGATAAGAATGGCATTGAAATGTGGGTATTAGGTAGGTTTACACCCTTGTGCTCACCTAAAACACCGTTGTTCTGAACTTCACACTCAACGTCATCACCGTTGATTGCAGTAACGGTTAAACCGATTAGACCGTCGTCTAGTAGAACAGTTGAACCAACTTTCAGATCCTTAGCTAGGTCTGGGTAGGTTACACCAACTTTAGTCTTGTTACCTACGAAAGAAGCATCTGAAGTAAGA
>JAZRAY010000025.1:0-1782 GCA_045634805.1 Succinivibrio sp.
CTTAGGCTTAAGTGCGCGAGCTTCCTTCTCGTCCATCTGAGCATAGGCAATGATGATGACGATATCGCCCTTCATGGCACAGCGTGCTGCCGCACCGTTAAGACAGATAACGCCTGAGCCTCTCTCGCCTGGAATGGTGTAGGTTTCAAGTCTGGCGCCATTGTTGTTGTTAACGATCTGAACTTTCTCGCCAGGAAGAATTCCTGATGCTTCAAGCAGATCCTCATCAATGGTGATTGAGCCTACATACTCAAGATTTGCTTCAGTAATGGTGGCACGGTGGATTTTTCCGTGCATCATGGTATAAATCATCTCTTACTCCAGAATGATATTATCAATCAGTCTAGTGGTACCAAAACGAACAGCAACTGCAAGCAGGGCAGGAGCCTTGATTTCATCGTTCAGCTCATATAGACCTGGAAGACCGTAGCACTCAACATATTCAATGTTGGCAAGTGGCTCTTTGGCAATCTCGGTTCTGGTAAATCCGATAATGTCCTCAACCCTGGTGCTGCCTGACTGGAATTTCTCAAGAGCGCTCTTAAGAGTCTTTGAAAGAATTACCGCAGCTGATTTTTCCTCTGCTGACAGATAGGTGTTTCTTGAGCTTCTTGCAAGACCGCTTTCTTCTCTTACGATAGGAACAATTCTAAGTTCAAGATCAAAGAACATATCCTTGACCATACGGCGCAGAACCTCTACCTGCTGAGCATCCTTCTGACCGAAGTATGCACGGGTAGGTCCAACGATGTTGAAAAGCTTTGATACAACGGTGGTTACGCCTCTGAAATGGATTGGTCTGCTCTTTCCGCACAGTACCTTGGTGATGTTGCCTGTAACTTCAACCCAGGTATCATCCTTGCTTGGATACATTTCTGCAGGTGATGGAGCAAATACAACATCTCCGCCTGCCTTGCCCACTACTTCAAGATCAGCTTCAAGTGTTCTTGGGTAGGCATCAAAATCTTCGGTTGGTCCAAACTGAGTTGGATTTACGAAAACACTAACAACAGTGATGTCATTTTCCTTTGCAGAATTTGATATCAGTGTTGCATGTCCCTGATGTAATGCACCCATGGTTGGAACAAGACCAACGGTTTTTCCCTGTGCTTTTAAAGGCTTCAGATATTCTCTTAATTCTTTTACAGTATGAAAACACTGTGGCATAACACGACTCACTTTGTTTATTCAAAATAAAAATCTAAACAAGTTTACTACAATATTGGGGAATTGGTGATTTTTCTCAAAAAAAAGGCATACAAATCGTACTCTGAAATGTCACAGTACGATTTTTGCGCAGAAATTAACGTCTTTTTTCGAGTTTTTCGTCAAAATCCTTCTGATCGGAAATCTTGGCGAATTTTGCGCGGGCGATCTGTGAGTATGAGCCTCTGCAGTTGTGCATAGCATCATTAAGACTGTTGAAGGCTTTATTGTAATCAGCTTTCAAAGCCAGTGTCTGGGCATGAGTGATTAAAGCCTGACATTTGTTTTTCTGCAGCAGATAACTCTCTGTCAGCATTTCATTGGCAAATGAGTCGTTTGGATATTTCTGCAGGAATTTTTCCAAACCCGCCTGAGCCTGTTTTCCCTGCTTGGCCTTGAGATAGGCATTTGCAAGGTTTACAGCAATAGCACTGTCGTAAGGCTTTTTGGCATAGATGGTTCTTAATCTTGAAATTGCTGAATCGTATTTGCCGCTGTCTATATCGATATCGGTGTATAAATCAACAATGAAATCGTTTGATGATAGGGAGGACAGCTTCTCAAGATATTCCTTTG
>JAZRAY010000026.1:0-15438 GCA_045634805.1 Succinivibrio sp.
CTTGAGAATAATATTGATTTCTTTGATTACATGTACTGGAAGACGAACAAGTCTGGACTGACACATAATTGCCTGTTCGATACTCTGTCGTATCCACCAGGTTGCATATGTTGAGAATCTGAATCCTCTGTCAGGGTCAAATTTTTGAACAGCATGAATAAGTCCCAGATTACCTTCTTCAATCAAATCCAGTAAAGGAACTCCTCTTGCTCTGTAATTCTTTGCAATCTTCACCACTAGTCGAAGATTTGACGTAATCATAAGATCAATTGATCTTCTGTCACCATCTCGAGCCTTGCGACCAATCTCTGACTCTTCCTCTGAAGATAACAGAGGATAGCGGCGAATGGAGCTAAAGTAGTTTGATAGTAGATCTACACTTTCACGCGAAGATGAAGTCTTGCCTCCCTTGTATGGAGATACCTCTTTTTCCAAAGTATCAGGAATATCGTGGAATTCAGAGCCGAGCTCTTCAGATTCATTTAAATTGTTCATGAGATACCCTTAACATTTGTTGCTTGTTGTAATAATTTCATTAAGCAAAATTCATGCAAATTTTGCAACTAGAAAAAAGTATAATTTCGCAGTTCTTCAAACTCCGCATTCTAAAAATGCGGATAATATCGTGTTTTTTATGTAAATTTACAATTTAGGTAAATAATTACGTGGATTTACGGAATTACCTTTGTATCGTATCTCAAAGTGAAGCATCACACGTGAGGCATCTGTTGATCCCATCTTGGCAATAACCTGGCCTCGCTTCACGTTCTGGCCTTCCTTGACCAGTAGCATATCGTTATGAGCGTATGCTGAAAGGAACTCATTGTTATGATTGATAATAACAAGATTTCCATATCCTCTTAATGCATTACCAGAGTAAACAACCTGACCGGCAGCGGCAGCATTAATGTTCTGCCCTCTGGAGCCTGCAATATCAATACCCTTATTAGAGGAAGAAAAGTTTCTAATAACAGAGCCTTTTGCTGGCCACATCCAGGAGACGCCTGAAACCGAAGCTGTTTTACCTGATACATATTTGACAGGTGCAGCCTCATTCACGGCTGCAGGTGCAGGAGTTACACTTGTCTGAGCAAGAGTAGTGCTCTTTTGTTCACCGGCTACAGGAACAATCTTAGGATTAGTCTGAGCAGAAGCTATTGATTTTGAGGTATCTAGATTCAGTTTCTGTCCAACCTCAAGGGTATATGGTTTTTTAAGCTGATTTGCCTTTACCAGCTGAGACAGAGTCAAACCATGCTTTTTGGCGACAGATACTGCTGTATCTCCATTTTTAACAACATAAATCTTTGAATCAGTCGTTGCAGGGGATACTGTTAATGGTTTTGAATTCAGATGAATAATCTGGCCGACACTAATGTTATAAGGAACATCGATGTTGTTCTTCTGAGCAACCTCTCTGTAATCCTTACCATATCGGAATGCAATAGAGTAAAGAGTATCTCCAGGTTTAACCTGATAGGTTTCATCATTCAGATTAACAGACTTGGTATTTGAATCTGGAATATAAGGCTTGGCCTGTTTAACATTTCCTGAATAAGTCTTAACTTCTCCTCCCTGAGAAGATACAACCTCAGAATATGGTCTTACAACACCGACCTGAGTCTTTGCTGAGCTTGAAGGATAAACCGTCTGATTTCTGGCTTTTGAATTAACATGAACTGGCTGAGCGTACTCAACTTCAGCTATTTTTTTGGGCTTGCTTTGATGATTAGTGCAGGCCGTAGCAAGCACTGCACTTAAAAGAAAAAGAGTTAATTTGTTATTCTTCATATCTTTACATGCAATCTGTGTATTTATATTCATTGTTACACAAATTGAAAGAAAAATATAAAAAAATTTTTAAAATAGAATCTTATACGCTACAAAAATCACAATTAAGAATACGCAGATCCAGCCGATTCTATCGATATATTTGCGGATTACGTGCTCCATCTTATCGCCACCGATAAGAATAATTATTGCCTCTAGGAAGAATCTTAAACCGCGGCCAACAAATGAAACCAGGATAAATGAAAATATTCCCAGTGCACCTGCAGAACCTTCTGCTGCATATCTCTGAGCTGCACAAAGACCGGCTGTAATTGCAATTACCTTATAAGGAATTGGAGTAAAGGCGCCAACAAATACGAACATAATTCCGTATGTTGTCAGATATTCAGCGGCCTTGGCTGCACTCTTCTGATAGTGCATGATTCTTATGAAATCACTGATATAAGGGTCATATAAGTAATATCCAAGATAATATCCTACTACCGCACCAAGAACAGAAAACAGTACAGTTAAAAATGCATAGTATAGAGATTTTCTACGCTGATAAACACACATAGGAACCAGCATAACATCTGCTGGAACAGGCCAGAATATAGACTCAAAGAAAGAATTTGCACACATAATCGGTGTTGCAAATCTATGATAGGAAAGCTTTTCAAAGGCGTTAAAAAGAGATGTAAAAATTTTCATAGTAAGTCGAATACTCCCATAAATTACTCATAGGAGTAGCTTGTCTCCGTTTTTAGTTAAATATCCTGTTTTTTTACAAGAAGAACAACAGATTCTACTGCAATGCCTTCTTTTCTGCCGGTGAATCCGAGTTTCTCTGTTGTTGTAGCCTTTATGCTTACACGAGAAATATCGATATTTAAATCAGCAGCAACATTTTCTCTCATTGCAGGTTCGTACTGAGCCATTTTTGGAGCCTGAGCAAGAATAGTTGTATCAACATTGTTAACCACATATCCTAACTCATGAACCTTAGCTACAACTTGTCTTAAAAGAATTCTGCTGTCTATGTTCAGATACTTGTCATCGTTATCAGGAAAGAAATGGCCGATATCACCGAGACTCAGTGCTCCAAGTAAGGCATCAGAAATGGCATGAAGTACCACATCTCCGTCTGAATGAGCTAGCAGGCCCTGTTCATAAGGAACTGCAACTCCACCTAAAATACATGGGCCCTGACCGCCAAACTTGTGAACATCAAAACCATGTCCGATTCTAAACATTATTTAGTCCTCTAGTAATCTTCTGGCCATTGCAAGATCTTCTGGAGTAGTCAGTTTGATATTGTCAGCTCTACCCTCGACAATATCGACTGAATAGCCTAAAAGCTCTACAGCACTGGCATCATCAGTAATTGAAATATTAGACTCAACTGCATGATTCAATGCTTTTTTTAAAATATCTGTTTTAAAAAGCTGAGGTGTATATGCTCTAAAAATAGATTCACGAGGTACTGTTTTTATTATCTTTCCGTTAACAACCTGCTTTAATGTATCAGATGATCTGCAGGCTAATATAGCGCCAACTTCAGATGACTCAACTTTTCTGCAAAGAGAGTTCAAATCATCAACATGTATGAATGGTCTTGCTGCATCATGCACCATAACCCATGGAGTTACTACATGATCAAGACACATACGCACTGTGTCAGAACGTTCTAATCCACCATTGGTTTTTATGATTCTTGGATTATCAGCCAAAGGCAGGTCGTTAAAGTATTCATCTTCTCTGCTAATACCAATAATAATATTGTTCACAAGAGGGCATTTAAATACAGCTTCAACAGTTAACTCCAGAACAGTTTTATCCCCTAAAAGGGCATACTGTTTCGGGATATTCAAATGCATTCTTTTCCCAACGCCTGCTGCTGGGAGCACAACATCGATTTTAGTGCTTTCCATAAAAAAGCATCCTATTTGGAAGGAGAAGTTTTTTCTTCTTTTTCGATAACACGGTAAAAGGTTTCTTCCTGTTTTACCATGCCTAATTCAGAGCGGGCAAGCTCTTCAACAACTCTATTTCCTTGTTTTAAATCGGAAATTTCGTCTTCAAGAGCCTGATTTCTTCTCTGAAGGCGCTCTGTGTTGGCAGAGGCAGCCTTCAGTTTCTGTTCAGTTTCGCGATACTGCAGTATTCCATTACGACCGTTATATGTCTGCCAGCCAAGACAGGCAATAATAATCACAAGAATAACTGCAAATATCTTCATAAAACTAAACTCTAGTGCTTATCCTGATATTCCTTAGCAGCTTTAATGAAGCCTGAGAATAATGGATGTCCTTTTCTTGGATTTGAAGTGAATTCAGGATGGAACTGAACACCGATAAACCAAGGATGCTCTGGGTTCTCGATAATTTCAACCAGCTTGTTATCAGTTGAAAGACCGGCAACCTTTAAGCCTGCATCGGTGATTTTCTTGATTAGAGTATTGTTTACTTCGTATCTGTGACGATGACGCTCAACAATATCGTCAGAACCATACAGTTCACGAACCTTAGAACCAGCCTGCAGGTGGCATAGCTGACCACCAAGTCTCATGGTTCCACCTAAATCAGATTTATCGGTACGCTTCTCGATCTTGCCTGATTCGTCCTTCCACTCTGTAATCAGAGCAACTACAGGATACTTGGTATCTGGATCGAATTCAGTAGAGTTTGCATTCTTAAGTCCGGCAACATTTCTTGCGTACTCAATTAAAGCAACCTGCATACCTAAACAGATGCCCAGGTAAGGAATGTTGTTCTCACGTGCATGTTTAGCAGCAAGGATCTTACCCTCTACGCCACGCTTACCGAAACCGCCTGGAACAAGAATTGCGTCAAGACCTTCAAGAACAGAAACGCCCTTTACTTCAACGTCTTCTGAATCAATGTAACGAATATTTACATGAAGACGATTCTTTAGACCGCCGTGCTTTAAAGCCTCATTTACAGACTTGTATGCATCATGTAATTCTACATACTTACCAACCATACCGATGGTAACTTCGCCGGTAGTATTGGCCTGCTGATATAGAACCTGTTCCCAGTCTGACAGATCTGCTTCCTTGCAGTCAAGGTGGAAACGATCAACAACTAACTGGTCTAGACCCTGGCTCTTTAATAAAGCAGGAATCTTATAGATTGAATCAACGTCCTTCATGTTGATTACAGCGTTCTCTTTAACGTTACAGAACATTGCAATCTTGTGACGCTCGTTTGCTGGAATACCATTCTCTGAACGGCATACAAGCACATCAGGCTGAATACCGATTGATAGTAATTCCTTAACAGAATGCTGTGTAGGCTTGGTCTTTACCTCACCAGAAGTTGGCAGATAAGGAACAAGAGTTAAATGCATAAATAAAGCATTCTCTCTACCGATATCAACTGCTAACTGACGAATTGCCTCTAGGAAAGGAAGTGATTCGATATCACCAACGGTTCCGCCGATTTCAACTAGAGTTACATCATTACCTTCGCAGCCAGAAAGAATCTTTTCCTTAATAGCATTGGTAATGTGAGGGATAACCTGAATTGTTGCGCCTAAGTAATCACCACGACGCTCTTTTCTGATCACATCAGAATAAATGCGACCGGTTGTAAAATTATTCTTTTTTGACATTCTTGCGTTAATGAAACGCTCGTAATGTCCAAGATCAAGATCGGTTTCTGCACCGTCCTCAGTAACAAACACCTCTCCGTGCTGAATTGGGCTCATGGTACCTGGATCAACGTTGATATATGGATCCAATTTCATGATGGTAACTTTTAATCCGCGTGCTTCTAGAACAGCAGCAAGAGATGCACCAGCAATGCCTTTACCTAATGAAGAAACAACACCGCCAGTAACGAAAATAATCTTAGGAGAAGAAGACATAAAAACTCCGATTTAGTTTAACTTCAAACAGAGGATTATACCACAGCAATCACACTCTTGACGAATAGGATCGCGCTTAGAAAAACATCTTTTTTTATCCTATTGATTTTAAGTGTGATTAATAAACTTATGTCTTTTCAGTAAGTTAGACTCTTTGAGCAGAGATTACCTTGGATAGATCGTTTAATTTTGCCAAAGTTCTGTTTAACACAGGAATGCTTACAACAAGGAGATCTACGTCAACAAGACAAACATTCTTTGAGGAATCAACATGGGATTTTATTCCAAGTACATTCATCTTTTCATTTGCAATAACTGTAGTTATGTCTCGGAGGAAACCAGAATAATCCTCACTGACGATTCTAACTGTTACAGTATATCCATTATCAAGCTGTACATTGGTTCCCCATGTTGCGTCAACAACGCGCTCAGGGAAAAGTTCCTGCATACGTCTGAACTTTTCGCAGTCACATCTGTGAATTGAGATACCCCTACCCTGAGTTACAAATCCTACGATTTCATCTCCTGGAATAGGCTGGCAGCACTTGGCCATATGGGTCATAATATCGCCAACGCCTTCAACTATGATGCCGCTTTTAATCTTGTTCTTCTTTAGAATCTCATCATTCTGGCGTTTGTTGATAAGATCTTCAATAAGTTCATTGGAATCAAGAACCTCATCTTTTTCTTTTTCAAGATTTGCAGATACTATTCCAACGATAATGTTTACACCGATATCTCCAGCGCCAACATTTGCAAAAATGTCATCAACAGACTTTAGGTTAAATCTTGAAAGCTTGAGTTTCAGGATAGAATTAACCTGTTCCTTGCTGATCTCAATTCCCTGCTTGGCAAGTTCCTTTTCAACCAGAGCTGCGCCCTGTTCCTTGTTTCTATCAAAATCAATCTTTCTGAAATAGGATTGAACCTTATTTCTTGCTTTCGCAGTTTTTAAGAATCCATTCTCAGAATTGATCCAGTCTCTTGAAGGATTTGGATTCTTAGAAGTAATAATTTCAACCTGTTCACCAGTCTTAAGCTGATAGGTATATGGCACAATTCGTCCGTCAACCTTGGCACCGATACAGCAGTGACCAACCATTGTGTGAACATGATAGGCAAAGTCCAGAGGAGTAGCTCCTGTTGGCAGATCAATAACCTCACCGTTTGGGGTAAAGATATAGACACGATCCTCAAATACCTGATTTTTAAACTCTTCTTCAAGAGAACCTGATTTAATCAGATCATCTCTCCAGGACAGTAGCTTTCTTAACCAGTTAATACGCTCTTCTACACCCTGACTCTGTCCGTTGCCTTCCTTATACTTCCAGTGAGCAGCAACTCCCAGCTCGGCTGAATTATGCATGGCCTGGGTACGGATCTGAACCTCTACAACCTTATGGCCTTCACCATAGACAACAGTGTGAATTGACTGGTAGCCATTAGGTTTTGGATTTGCAATATAATCGTCAAATTCCTTGGTGATATGTTCAAAATTTGAATGAATAACACCTAGAGTGGCATAACACTCTTCTATTGTGGAGACTAGAACTCTAACGGCTCTTACATCATACAGTTCTGAGAACTTAAGATGCTTTTTCTGCATCTTCTTCCAGATACTGTAAATATGCTTTGGACGGCCGTAAACAGAAGCTTCGATACCTTCCTTCTTTAAAAGAGCAGACAGATTAGAAACGAAGTTGTCTATATACTTCTCTCTGTCAACACGTCTCTCACCTAAATCAGATGCAATTTCCTTGTAGGTGTCAGGATGAAGGAATCTGAATGCAAGATCTTCAAGCTCCCACTTCAACTGACCGATTCCAAGTCTGTTGGCAAGAGGTGCATATACATTTGAGACTTCTTTTGCAATCAGATATCTTGATTCAGGAGTTTCTTCCTTAGCGGCACGAATAACAGCAATTCTCTCAGCAAGTTTGATTACTACTGCACGAACATCCTTTACCATTGCAAGCAGCATGCGGCGAACACGATCAACCTGTTCTTCTGTAGCATTGGCGCTTGTTAAAGTCTGAAGAGATCGGATGGCCTCCATATCCTTAACTGCAAGAAGCAGAGTTGTTATCTTAATTCCGAACTCTTCTCTTATATCGTCAAGTTTTATGAAGCCACTTTCGTATGCAGGATATAGAATTGAAACCTCTAATGATGGAAGGTCCATATTGAGGGTCATCAGAATACCTACGATTTCTGATGAAATATGATTGAATCTTGCAACCAGATCATCCGGATTAACGAAATCCTCTTCAACTTCTGTCTTTCTGATACAGCGAAGAACAAACTCATTAGTCTTTGAAATAGCATCTTTGTATTCGGATGTAAGTTCTAGAGCCTCCACCCATTTAGCAAAATCAAAACTAGCATTATGAGTCTGTCTGATTGCAACCATTTTTCTACCTTATCATTGTATGAATTCGAGAACCATCTCTACGTGAGTTGTGCGAGGGAACATATCGCAGACGCCCCACTGTTTAATCTTATAACCTGACTTAATCAGTTCAATAGTATCACGTGATGCTGCCAGAGGGTTACAAGAAATGTAAACTATTTTTTTCACCTTCTTCTTTGCTAAAAACAGAGTTGCCCTCTTCGCGCCTTCTCTACCAGGATCAAGAACTACAGAATCATAATCAGCCTTTGCCCATTTCTGATTCTCAAAAAGCTCTTCTAAATCAGCAACTTCGAATTTAACATTATCGATATTCTGTTCTTTTGCATTTGCTCTGGCATCTTCAATCATCTTTGCAACGATATCAACACCAACAACATTAGCGCCTTCTTTTGCCAGAGGCATTGCAAAATTACCCAGGCCACAGAACAGATCCATAACAGAGATATTCTTATTAGGTTCAATCATGCCAACTACGGTCTCAAGTAATTTGGCATTTATATTCTTGTTAATCTGAACAAATGAAGAAGGATTACACTTGATTTTCACACCGTGAGAAACGATGTATAAGTCATCAATAGAACCACTTACAAATCTTTCTCTTAAGGATTCCTTCTTTTTTATCTCCAGAGGATTTCTGTATGGCTCAACAATGGAAATAACAGCATTAAGCTCTTTTCCAACATTTTCCAGTACAGCGACATCATGATCATCTACAGTTGCAGCGAAACGAACCAGAATTCCAAGAGCTCCATCTGAATCTAACAGTTCAACATGGCCTAGTTTATTCTTTAAATTTAATGAATTAATAGCCTTGTTCAGAGGTTCAATTGCATTATTCATTCTCTCTGATAAAGTCTGACAGTGCTTTATCTTTACAAGATCATGTGACTTCTCTTCTCTGAAGCCTAAGTGAAGCTTTCCATGATCACCACGAATGGCAAATCGGCAAGCTCTTCTATAGCCATGCTCATCACCGCTGTGAACAAAAGCAGCCTCACCTATATCAAAGCCAAGAGCCTTTTTAAACAGTTTTCTAATACCAGCAATCTTAGCTTCAATAAGCATCTGAACAGGAACATGCTGCATCTGACAGCCACCACACTGACCAATCAGAGAACAGTCCTTTTCGCGTCTGTTTTCAGATGGTTTTATGATCTTGGTGATCTTTCCCTGATGAATTTTTCCTTTGGAGTTTTCTGCAAGAACATTTGCAGTATCTCCAGGCATAAGACCAGGCACAAAATACACGTTATCGCCGTCACGAGCTACACCGCGACCTTGTAAATCAAGATCAGTACATTCAACCTTAACAGCTTTCTTAACTGTTTCTTTTTTTACTGGTTTATAAAATGTAACCATTATTTCACCATTAGAAATTGAGAGTATAACGCTCTGCTTTTTAAAGTTTTTCCATTAAGAAGTGAATCCACTATGACTTTGTATAAGTTTTTCAAAGCAATTCTTGTATTACGTTCAGAATAATCTCTGTTCTTTATGCAGATAAGATCTTTTCCTGAAAATAACAGATTCTCCATATCCTCACTTTCAATAAAGCCGTTTTTAGGCAGGTATATGTAGAAAGAATCAGGTTTGAAATTATCCCCGGCTATCGTTTCATAATTAGGAGCATAGCCCAGACTTTCAATAAGAATTTCTTCAAAATTTCTCAAAATCATAAATTCATCCTCACCTTTTTCAAGACGCTCTAACGCATCAAGATAGGTTGCAAATAAATGAGGATCAGGATCCTGAGGAATTGTTAAATAATATAAAAGTTCATTAAGATATATTGCACTAAATATCTTTGGAGTCGAAATATTAAAGCTTTGTCGCTGAATAAGAGCCTCAGAAAGCTGCCAAAGAGAGCTTTTGCCCTGTCTCAAATAAAGTTTTAAAGGGACAAAGGGCTGATATACTCCCATTGAACGAGATGCACTAGCTTTAGAAACTCTGGCAACAGCACTGATTCTTCCGTAATTTAAGGTATATAAATCAAGTAGCAGACTCTTTTCCTTAAATGGTCTGCTATGAATTATAAAACCAGCTTCAGAATCAGCAACCAAAGGCATAATTATGCCTCGAAATCGTCGTATCCCAAACTCTTTAGAGCACGTGCATCATCAGACCAGCCGGCCTTAACCTTAACAAAAAGTTTAAGGAAAACCTTGCTGTCAAAAAGCTTTTCCATATCCTTTCTAGCTTCTGTGCCGATCTTTTTAATTCTATCGCCACCGGCACCAACAACCATTTTCTTCTGGCCGTTACGTTCAACTAGAATTGCAGCACTAATTCGAAGAAGACCATTGTCCTCTTTGAATTCTTCAACCTCAACGGTTGAGCTGTAAGGAAGCTCATCACCCATCTGACGCATAAGCTTCTCACGAACAATTTCCGCTGCAAGGAATCTTGACGAGCGATCGGTAATAGAATCGTCCGGGAAGAGATGATCTCCTTCTGGAAGAGAATCTTTAATAATCTGCTTGAGAATATGCAGATTTGTTCCTCTTAATGCAGATACAGGAATAATATCCTTAAAGGTAATGATCTTTGATAGCTTATCAATCAGAGGCAGGAGAGTTTCCTTGTCAGAAACGGTATCGACCTTGTTGATAACCAGCACAACAGGGACGTCTGCATTCTTTACTCTGTGAATAGCCATCTCGTCATCATCAGTCCAGTGGTTAGGATCAACCACCAGGATAATCAGTTCAACATCACCAAGAGCACTTTCGGCAGCTCTGTTCATCAGATGGTTGATTGCTCTTTTTTCTTCACGATGCAGACCAGGGGTATCAACGTATACAACCTGATAATCACCTTCTGTTTCAATACCAACGATTCTGTTTCGTGTGGTTTGAGGCTTACGTGATGTGATTGATATTTTCTGACCAATTAAATGGTTCATCAGGGTTGATTTACCAACGTTTGGTCTACCGATTATGGCGACGAAACCAAAATGAGCTGTCATTAATTTTCCTTCAAGAAGTTATTTCTTGTTCTTTTCAAGTATTTCCAAAACCAGACCTGCAGCCTGCTGTTCAGCTCTTCTTCTGGAAGAACCCTTTCCAATCTGAGGAGGAACGCCCTCTACAGTAGCAGATACAACAAAAATCTGATCGTTGTCTGTACCTAAGATTTCATCAACCTTGTAAACAGGTAATGCTTTGTGCTGAGACTGGAGTAATTCCTGCAATGTTGACTTATGGTCCTTCTGATTAACATCAGGTTTAATAGTCTCTAGACGACTCTTGAACCAGGATAAAACAACCTGTCTTACTCTTGGGAAATTCTCATTGTCGTCAATAAACATTGCACCAATGATTGATTCAACAGCGTCAGCTATTAAAGAATCACGTCTGAATCCACCGGTTTTAAGCTCACCAGGGCCTAATCTCAGACAATTTCCAATACCGAATTCACGGGCAAGTTCAGCTAGAGTAGTCTCTCGTACAAGAGTAGATCTCATTCTGGTTAAATCACCCTCAGGACATTTTGGAAATTTATCGTAGAGAGCCTTGGCTATAATCATTCCAAGTATGGAATCTCCGAGATATTCCAGTCTTTCATTATGGACCGCGCCATAACTTCTATGAGTTAAAGCCTGATCCAGAAGTTTAATATTTTGAAAAGAATATCCTAGTTTTAATTCTAGGTTCTGTAATTCAATAATATTTAATTTATCGCCCATTTTTTACTTCAAACCACCGATTCTGTCAAAACGAACAGCAGAAGGAATCCATTCAGGCATTGAGCTTGAGGTATCGTGTTTAAAATCAAAGGATAACCAGATACCTATAGTTTTACCTTTTATGTTCTCCATAGGAACAAATCCCCAGAAACGGCTGTCTTTACTGTTATCGCGATTGTCACCCATAACAAAATAGCAGTTTTCTGGAACTCTCCACATTCCTACAGGAGTATTATCCTGCTTATAGAAATACTGAGACATCATTGGAGCAGAGGTATTAACTCTCATTCTGTGAGTTGTATTACCAAGCTTCTCTTCATATACTTCGTACTTGTCAGCAAGACCTAATCCTGAGATTTCTTCATCAACAGTCTCTATAAGTTTAGTTGAAATCTGCTCTGGAATAGCATCATCTGGAGAACCAGCCTTAAGAAGATAAATATTCTTGTTCTGGTAGATAACAATATCTCCAGGCATACCGACAACACGCTTAATGAAATCAACATTCTTGTCTTCTGGATACTTGAAAACAATAACATCACCGCGTTCTGGAGTAGAAGTATTGATTAAGACTGAATTTGTAAGAGGATTTCTGATTCCATAACTCCACTTGCTTACAGCGATAAAATCTCCGTCCTGAAGAGTTGGCAGCATAGAGCCTGATGGAATTCTAAATGGTTCAATAATGAACGATCTGAATACAAAAACAAACAGAATAACGAAGAATAAAGAACCAGTCTGACCAATAATATCCTTTGGCTCAAGCATCTGCTTCTCAACTTTAGAGGTTAGCTTTCCAGCTGTTTCTTCCTTGGCCTTGGCTACATTGGCAAGACGCTTTGGTCTGGTAAATTTATAGTCATAAAAATAAGCAATACCAGTTACTATGGTTAATATGAACAGAATCCATGAAAACAGATTTTCAAATACAACGTTCATCAATAATTCTCACTCTAAAAAAACTAAGTGAGACCTCCGACTTCAAAAAAATAAATTATTTTATAGCTGTTATTCTTTTCCAACCTTCAGAATAGCAAGGAATGCATCCTGAGGAACTTCAACTCGTCCAAGCTGTTTCATTCTCTTCTTACCGGCTTTCTGCTTTTCAAGAAGTTTGCGTTTACGTGTGATATCACCACCATAACATTTTGCAAGAACGTCCTTTCTTAAAGCCTTAACAGTACAACGGGCTATAATCTGAGAGCCGATCGCAGCCTGAATAGCAATATCGAACATCTGACGAGGAATAACTTCCTTCATTTTTTCTACAACAGCTCTACCTCTGGACTGAGCAACAGAACGGTGCAGAATAATTGCCAGAGCATCAACTCTTTCACCTGCAATCAGAATATCCATTCGAACCAGGTCATCACAGTTGAAGCGTTTGAAACCATAATCTAAAGAAGCATAGCCTCTTGATGCTGATTTCAGTCTGTCAAAGAAATCCAGAACAACCTCTGACATAGGAATTTCATAAGTAAGTGCAACCTGATCTCCGTGATAAACAAGACCAGTCTGAATACCTCTTTTTTCCTGACAGATTTTCATGATTGAACCGACATACTCTGAAGGCATCAGCATTCTACACTCTGCAATAGGCTCTCTGATTTCAGCAATATTTGAAATAGGAGGCAGAGCTGCAGGTGAATCAATGTGTAGAATTTCACCATCGGTCTGAAGAATCTCATACACAACAGTAGGAGCTGTTGTAATCAGGTTCAGGTTGTATTCTCTTTCAAGACGTTCCTGGATGATTTCCATGTGAAGCATACCAAGGAAGCCGCATCTGAAACCGAAGCCAAGAGCCTTTGAATTCTCTGGTTCAAAGAATAGAGACGCATCGTTTAAAGATAACTTATCCAGAGCATCTCTGAATGCATTGTAATCTTCAGTATCTACCGGGAACATACCGGCATAAACCTGAGGCTTAACTTTCATAAAACCAGGAAGAGGTTCAACCGCACTGTTCTTCACGTGGGTAATGGTATCACCGACAGGAGCTGCATGAACTGATTTGATATCACATACAACCCAGCCAACTTCACCACAGTTTAGAACATCAACCTTAACTCTCTTTGGTGTTGAGATACCAAGACCTTCAACTTCCCAGGCTACCCCCTGAGACATAACCTTAATCTTGTCACCTCTGCGTAATGTTCCGTTCTTTACACGAACAAGAGCAATAACACCAAGGTAATCATCAAAATATGAATCAATAATCAGAGCCTGAAGAGGAGCATCCGGATCTCCTGATGGAGCAGGAATCTGAGTTACAATACGCTCTAGAACATCCTGAACACCAACACCGGTCTTTGCAGAACAGGTACATGCATCCTGAGCTTCGATACCGATCAGATCTTCAATTTCATCTATAGCTCTCTTTGGATCTGCTGATGGCAGGTCAATTTTGTTTAATACAGGAATAACTTCAAGATCCAGATTTACTGCCTGATAGCAGTTTGCAAGAGTCTGAGCCTCTACACCCTGACTTGCATCCACAACCAGAAGAGCACCTTCACAGGCAAACAGTGAACGTGAAACCTCATATGAAAAGTCAACGTGACCTGGAGTATCAATAAAGTTAAGTTCGTATGTCTTTCCGTCCAGAGCCTTGTACTTTAAGGTTACAGCCTGAGCTTTAATAGTAATTCCGCGCTCACGCTCAATATCCATATTATCAAGAACCTGAGAGGTCATTTCACGCTCTGTAAGACCACCACACATCTGAATAAATCTGTCTGATAATGTAGATTTACCGTGGTCAATATGAGCGATAACTGAAAAATTTCTAACAAGGCTACGATCAAAAACTTCTGCCATACTTATTCCATTCAAATTCTTAATATTCGGTACAACAACGATTCCTGAGAGCTTTATCTCTCAAAAAGGAAAATCTGCACCAGTATATTTTGCATAATTTTATAAATCGCTCATTTTATCATTTTTAGGCGGATTCACAAAATTATTGAATTCATCGGTTTTCAGAGATTTTAGAAAGAATCAGGGAACACAGATCCAGAGGTATTTCTCCAACAACAGCATATTCATTGAATTTACTGTTTTTTCTCATGACAGAAAGTGTTCCATCAGTTGCTGAAACAATGTTCAGAGAAGATTTATTATTTTTATAAACCTTGAACTCAACGATACCGTCAGAGAAAATCTGATAAGAGATTTTATTACCTTCTGAAGATTCCTCTTCACCTTGTCTTTTTATCGAAAAGTTAGTTGGAATTACAAGTTCACTCCACGCAGTAGGTGAAGATTCCTCGGTTTTTGACATTTTTTCAATTCTGTCGAAGGTTTCATCAGGGAATGAAAGATTTAAGGCTGCAGTTGAGTGAACCGCAGTCACAGTGAACTTTGCGACTACACTCTGATTAGGAGATATAACAGCAAGCTCAACCGGCAGATTAGTATCAGCATCCTTGGAAACAATAAATCCATATCTGATTTCATCCACAGGAGATAACCTTAAAACAGTTACTTTTCTGCCTGCAAGTCTGGTTCTTCCAAGAATACTGCAGTCATAGCCGTTTAGATTTGACTCATTTGAAAAAATCTTGTCCCAGATTAAAGTCTGATGCCAGATAAGAGGACCAACAAATCCACGATTCTGGTTATAGTCAAAGCCCATGTTTTTTCTTATGGAATAACCTAAGTCGGATCGTAGCCATGT
>JAZRAY010000027.1:0-6274 GCA_045634805.1 Succinivibrio sp.
ATCCAAAGAGCGCAATTAGTAAATTCATAAATGCTTACAAAAGTGCCAGCAGCAGGTTGCTGAAGAAAGAGTTTCCTGAAATAAGACTAAAGTTATGGCAAGAGCAGTTCTGGAGTCAGAGTTTCTGTCTTCTGACAACTGGAGGCGCCTCACTTGAAATAGTGAAGGAATACATTCAGACTCAGGGGCAAAAATAAAGTTATTTTTCGTATGTACACAGCTTATTATTTTAGAATATATCCAACTGACAAGCAGAAAGAGCTTTTTGTAAAGACTTTCGGCTGTGCACGCTCCATATACAATAAAATGCTTGCAGACAAGATTGAGCATTACAAGCAAACCAGGAAAATGCTCAAGAACACCCCTGCGCAATACAAGAAGAATTTCCCATACTTCAAAGAAGTAGACAGTCTTGCTTTGGCAAATGCTCAATTCAATCTTGAGGGAGCATTCAGCAATTTTTTCAAGAATCCAAAGTTTGGATTTCCAAATTTCAAATCAAAGAAAAATTCAAGACGTTCCTATACGACCAATATTGTAAATAATAATATTGAACTTAAGAACGGAAGGCTTAAACTTCCAAAGGCGGGCTTAGTAAGAATAAAGCAGCACCGAGAAATTCCAGAAGGATATATTCTTAAATCTGTAACCGTAAGTCAGATAGGAAGTGGAAAGTTCTACGCCAGTATTCTATTTGAATATGAAGAGGAAATAACAAATAAAGAGCCACAAAGCTTTCTTGGCATGGATTACTCCATGCATGATTTGTATGTAGATAGTGAAGGTAATAAAGGAGAATACGAACGCTTCTATAGAAAGTCAGAGCAAAAGCTGAAAAGAGAACAGAGAAAACTGTCTCTGATGAAGAAAGGTTCTAAGAATAGGGCCAAACAAAGAATTAAAGTAGCAAAAGTCCACGAAAAAATAGCCAACAGCAGAAAAGATTTCCTGCATAAAAAATCACGACAGATAGCCAATGTCTATGATTGTATATGTATTGAAAATCTTGATATGAAAGCCATGTCAAAATGTCTGAATTTTGGAAAATCAGTCCATGATAATGCTTTTGGCAGGTTCATAGAAATGCTTTCCTATAAACTTCAGAGTCAGGGAAAGTATCTGGTAGAGGTTGACAAGTTTTATCCTAGCTCACAGCTGTGCTCAGTCTGTGGGTATCAGAATAAGGAAACCAAGGATTTATCTATACGCGAGTGGATTTGTCCTCACTGCGGAACCAGACATGACAGAGATATCAACGCGGCTGTAAATCTTCTAAATGAAGGCAAAAGACATTTGCTAAATCAGATAAAACAAGAACCGAGGGACACTCGGGGGTAGCTTGCTGTGAGGTAAAAGCTCACTGCTTAACTCGATAGAGTTATCGAACAAGAAGCCCCCACTTCTATATAGTGGTGGGAGCATGTCACCTATACTTATGTATATTGAAAACGAACATTTGCACAGAAGATGTACCGGCCGATAGATAATCGCGTGTCTTTTTCTAACTTTGGAGTATTATATTCGGCTAACAAGAAGAGCACCTCTCTATAAAGGTGTCAAAGGCTTTGTTTTATAAAGGTTTTATTTATTTAAGGCTTTTTTATGATATTTAGTTCAGATAAGAAAAATCTTCTGAGTCTTGCAGTTCCTGTTATTCTGACTCTGATTCTATTTGGGGTATATGATTTTTCTTTACGCAGTTACGTCACCTTTGTTCTGTATGTTGCAATCGGTCTTGCGTCAATTATCCTGACCTTCAGATTAACCATCTGTAAAAAAGCCATGACAAGATTCGCGATTGTATTCCTGTTTACCTATCTGAGTGTTTATATCTTTTCTCTGACACTCGGACTTAATACGTCGCTGTTTGATTTCTGCAAGGGCATAGCCTTTTCTTTAGTAGCCTTCTCAACCTGTGCAATGATTAGAGCTCTTGCTCAGGGAATAGAAACAGTATGGCTTAAGAAGATCTGCTCTTTAATCTCCTATGTGGTTCTGTTTATATTTGTTCTGCTGCCTTCTATTCTTATCTGCTATTTTGTGGCAACAGGATCTCTGATTTCATCAGATATTATTATTGCTCTGGCTCAGACCAATGCTACCGAAGGTACAGAGTTTATTCAGAGTAACTTTCATATCATGTGGCTTCTGGCATTTATTGCTTTGGGAGCTATTTATGCTGTTAATGCCTATTTCTTCAAAGATATCACAACCTTTGATTCTGCTCATTTCATAACAGTTCTGTCCTTCTTCCTGTGCCTTGCTTCATCAGTATGGCTGGCACTTCCAAGAATGGACTATCTGCCTTTTTCAATTATCAGAGTAACTTCAAAACAGCTTGATAACTTTGAAATCTACAAGCAGCAGAAATCAATGCGTCTATCAAAGCTGAACAAGCTTGATTCACTGAAGCTGTCCGACACCACCGATCCTAACGGCAATCTGTTCGTGCTGGTGATTGGCGAGTCTGAAACCCGTGACAGAATGCAGGCCTATGGCTTTGAAAGGGAGAATACTCCTTATCTTGTTGAACAGCTTAAGAATCCTAACAATATTCTGTTTACCAATGCCTACTCATCATGGCCTCAGACTGTTCAGGCCTTATCCTATTCTCTGACTGAGGCTAATCAGTACAAGAAAAAGCAGACTGTTGATGCCTACTCAATCATTGAGCTTGCACGTGCATCAGGATTTGATACCTACTGGATCAGTAATCAGAGAAAGTACGGTGTATACGAGACACCTGTTACTGTTATCTCTTCAACTGCAAATCATGAGATCTGGGTGAATGGTTCTTCAAAGATGGAAGGTGTCTTCTTTGATGAGGAGATTGTCAGAAGATTACCTAAGATTGATGAGTCAAAGAATATTCTTGTAGTAATTCATCTTATGGGCAGTCATCAGAAGTATGACAAGAGACTGCCTGGCTCATTCATCAGGTTTGAAGGCAGCGATGAGACTTTAGACTACTACGATGATACAGTTTTATATACCGACCATATTCTTGAAGAGATTTACTCAAAGCTTAAGGAGAAATCTAACTTCAAGGCCATGATCTATTTTTCAGATCATGGAGAGGATCCTCATGTAATAGGTGGACATGATCCTGTTAATCTGAATGGTCAGATGCTGAGAATTCCTCTGTTTGTATATCTGTCTGACAAGTACTGTCAGGATAATCCTAAGATTCATGATGCTCTTGTAAAGAATAAGGATAAGTATTTCTCAAATGATCTTATCTTTGAACTTACAGCAACCATCATGGGAATAAGCGGACTTCCAGGAATGGATAACAAGCTGAATCTGGCTGACAAAGCCTATTCTCTTGATAAGAAGTCTGTTCTGACCATGTATGGAAAGATGCATATAAACGAGATTCCTGAAAAGGAAAATTAGTGCATACTATATTGAACAAAAAATTTTAAAGATAAGTAAAAAAAAGCTTGCTTTAAATCTTAAATTCAGTATAATAATGGCACTTTGTACCCATACCCTAAGTGTACGGTGTACAAGCCAGCCCTACTTCTTTATGATGCGGCTGTGGATACTCTCCCTAATTTTGGGAGTAATTGGTAATTACGACACTTCCTCTCTATCGATATGAAATGAGAAGGCGGGTGTTGTATGTTCTTTTATTTTTAAATGGAGTCTGCAATGCAGAATCAAAGAATTAGGATCCGTCTAAAGGCATACGACCACAGATTGATCGACCATTCAACCGCTGAAATTGTTGAGACCGCTAAGCGCACTGGTGCTCAGGTTCGCGGTCCAATTCCGCTTCCTACTCGTAAGGAGCGTTACACAATCCTTATCTCTCCACATGTTAACAAAGATGCTCGTGACCAGTACGAAATCCGTACTCACAAGCGCCTAGTTGATATCGTTGAGCCAACTGAGAAGACTGTAGACGCATTAATGCGTTTAGATCTTGCAGCTGGTGTGGATGTTCAGATCAGCCTTCGCTAATAGGGGAATAATACAATGTCAATCGGTTTAATCGGCCGCAAGCTTGGTATGACCCGTGTTTTCAATGAGAACGGCAAATCTGTTCCAGTAACAGTCATCCAGGTTGAGGCAAACCGCGTAACCCAGATCAAGAACCTAGAGAATGACGGCTACACCGCTATTCAGGTTACAACTGGTGATCGCAAAGCAAGTCGTATGACCAAAGCTGAAATTGGTCACTTCGCAAAGTCAGGCGTACAGGCAGGCCGTGGCTTATGGGAGTTCCGTTTAACTGATACCGAGCTAGCTTCATACAAAGTTGGCGACGAGATCAAAGTAGACGCTTTCCAAGATGTTAAGAAAGTAGACGTTACCGGCCAGTCAAAAGGTAAAGGTACTGCAGGTACTATCAAGCGTTACAACTTCTTACACCAGGATTATACACACGGTAACTCACGTTCACATCGTGTACCTGGTTCTACCGGTCAGAACCAAACTCCAGGTAGAGTTTTCAAGGGCAAGAAGATGGTTGGTCACATGGGTTCTGAGAAGGTTACTGTACAGTGCCTTGACTTAGTTCGCATCGACGCAGAACGCAATCTACTTCTCGTAAAAGGCGCTGTTCCAGGTGCTAATAACGGTGACGTGATTGTAAGACCAAGTCTTAAAGCTTAACCCGAGGTAATAGGATCATGGAATTAAAGTTAGTTGGCGCAGACAAGCAGCTAGAAGTGCTAGACAGCACCTTTGGTCGCGAGTTCAACGAGCCATTAGTGCACCAGGTAGTTGTTTCATACCTAAGCACTGCACGCGCCGGTACTAAAGCTCAGAAGACCCGTTCTGAGGTTTCAGGCGGCGGTAAGAAGCCTTTCCGTCAGAAGGGCACAGGTCGCGCACGCGCAGGTTCTACCCGTTCTCCATTATGGCGTGCAGGTGGTACTGTATTTGCTGCTAAGCCACAGGATTGGACTCAGAAGGTAAATCGTAAGATGTACCGTGTTGCAATGTGCAGCATCCTATCTGAGTTAGTTCGTCAGGACCGTTTAGTTGTTGTTGACGATTTCAAGGTAGAAGACCACAAGACCAAGTCACTAGTTAACAAGCTAAAGGATCTAGGTCTAAAGCAGGTTCTAATCGTTACTGATGCTTTCGAACAGAATTTATTCTTAGCATCTCGTAACCTATACAGAGTAGAAGTTTGCCAGCCAGGTACTGCTGAGTTCAACCCAGTAAATCTTGTTGGTTTCGACAAGGTTCTAATGACTTCTGCAGCTGTTAAGAAGGTAGAGGAGTTGCTTAAATAATGTCTGAAGCTCGTTTATTAAATGTTCTTCGTGCACCTGTTATCTCTGAGAAGAGCACCGCTGCACAGGAGAAGAATACTCTAGTATTCAAGGTATTAAAGGACGCAACCAAGGAAGAAATCAAAGCTGCTGTTGAGATGATCTTCAATGTGAAGGTAGAAGGTGTTCGCACCCTAAACTTCCAGGGTAAAGTACGTCGCACTGCACGTGGTATTGGCAAGCGTTCAGACTGGAAAAAGGCTTATGTTACTCTTCCAGAGGGCACTCAGTTAGATCTTGAGGCTACCTCACAGCAGATTAACAAGGAGAGCAAATAATGGCAATCATTAAGGCAAAGCCAACCACTCCAGCTCGTCGTCACGTTGTTCAGGTTAAGACCCCTGGCTTATGGAAAGGTGGTCCATTACGTTCTCTAACTGTTGAGAAGCGTAAGACTGGTGGTCGTGATAACTACGGTCACATTTCAACTCGTCACATTGGTGGTGGTCACAAGCAGCGCTATCGTTTAATCGATTTCAAGCGCCAGAAGGATGGTATTGAGGCACGCGTAGAGCGTATTGAGTATGATCCAAACCGTTCAGCTCACATCGCTTTAATCTGCTATACCGATGGTACCCGTAGCTACATCTTAGCTCCTAAGGGCTTAAAGCAGGGTGATGTTGTTGTATCAGGTGTTGATGCAGCTATCAAGGTTGGTAATGCATTACCAATGCGTAACATCCCTCTAGGTACTACCATTCACGCAGTTGAGTTAAACCCAGGTGCAGGTGCTGTATTCGCACGTTCAGCTGGCTGCTACTGCGAACTAGTTGCTAAGGAAGGTGCTTATGTAACCTTACGTATGCGTTCAGGCGAAATGCGTAAAGTTTTAGCAGAAGGCCGTGCAACTGTTGGTGAAATCGGTAATGGCGAGCACATGCTAGCTCAGTTAGGTAAAGCTGGTGCTAACCGTTGGCGCGGTGTACGTCCAACCGTTCGTGGTATGTCAATGAACCCTATCGATCACCCACATGGTGGTGGTGAGG
>JAZRAY010000028.1:0-2354 GCA_045634805.1 Succinivibrio sp.
AGACCACCGGTACCTTTGGTTGCATTGTCAAACTGTGTACCTGTGAAGGTATCACGGGTTAAAGAGATTAAATCCAGAAGTGACAGTTTCTTATCAGGCATTACAGAAAATGGATAAGCTGTGGTTGCCCAGCCGCTGACCCAAGGAGAGTAGTTCTTGGATGGGGCGACATTAGACATTGCTCTCCAGACTCTGCGAAGAGAATAATAAGGTCTAATCTCGGTTCCCTTTACAGAACGCTGCCAGTTAAGATTTCCTGATGTAAGCTGAGCAATCTCTTCCTGCTGCATTCTTGAGAGAAGATTCTCATTGAAAATAAAATCGCTGTCATTCTTATCAACAGCCTGAATTCTGAACTGATCTGCTGCTACAAAGAAATGCCCCTGAGGAATCTTTCTTGCAACATAGTAGCCGCCGGCACGATTAACACCTGGCATCAGCTCAATAACAAAACCTTCTTCTTTATCTGCTACAACTAAAGTGGCAGGTGAGCCGTAATATCCGTAGGTATCAATCATCTGACCAATCATGGCAATGGCATCTGCGGCTTTTACACATCTCTCAAGTGTCAGTTTAGTAATCTCCTGCAGTGAGAGAATAGCCTTTTCAGATGGTTTTGAATTTGCCTTGAGCGCGGAGGTGTTTTCACATAAACCCAGCATCAGCGAGTTTTCATTGATAACACCGTATTCAGTTTTAATATAGGCAAAGGTATGATTAACCTGAGGAATCTGTCCTAAAAACTTAAGAGAAGGATCTCCGTCCTCATAAATCTCACGCATTTCATCGGATTCATGATCAGCTGCTTCAACATATATAACATTAGGTGAGACCTTTCTGTCTATGCTGAATGAAAGATAGGCTGTACCGTTGTCACTTGCCTGAGGTGACACGTACATAACTGTTCCTGCGCTGGCAGTGCTGAGGATGGATGTTGTTGAAAGTACAAGCGCTGTAAATAATTTATTTAACTTAATCATATGCTGTGAATGTATTTTTCTTTTCGTATTTTTAATAAGACTAGAATAAGGATTCTTGTAAAAAAATCATATTCAAAGGTGAAAATACTGTGACTTAACACGGCATGAATTTTTTATTTTTTGATATATATCAGCCTTGGCGACTATCAAATTTTTCCCAAAGCGAAAATAAGTAACCTGGACTAGCCTAAAATCATCTCTTAAAGTACAATTTCCTGTTGTTCAATATAGAATAAACTTTTTTCGACTTTAATGTTAAAACACCTGCTCGGACACGGTGATACGTCACGAAAAAATATATAATCTGTTACAGTTGAGATAGAGATTCTCCAAAAACAGGCAGGATTTTGAAGGAAATGGACCTGCTGTTAATATCAGTTTTTTGTTAATACTCTGTAACGCGGCAGAATAAACAGAGCAAAGAGTAGTCTATGTCAGATTTTAAAAAGAAGGGTACCGTTAAAAACGGTTTTAAAACTTTAGTAAACGCAATTGAGCAGCTGTCAGGTCAGCATTTTGACTTTGATTCAGTTGATAATTCTGATCTTGATATCAAAGAGATCCGTAGAAGGGAAGCAATTGAGGCAAGCAAAGAGATTGCTCAGAGAAGATCAGAGAATCACAGAAATTTTATAAACTCTGTTTATGAGTCTCACAGAGTTAATCCTGAATATACCTTTGAAAAGATTCAGAAGGATCAGTTCAATAATCAGGCAGTAAACACTGCATATGGCTTCTGTGCCTCATCCTCACTTGCTGTTCAGCTTGACTCAGAGCCTCAGCTGTTTCTTCTGTCAGGAAATCCTGGCTCAGGTAAGACTGTACTTTCAAACTGTATAGCCAACTATTACCTGAACAAGTTATGGAAGGATGTTGAGATCTGTTCTTATCAGGAGATAAAGCGCTGCAGAACTCCAAGCTCCACCGATACAACTGTTGATGTGGAGGAGAAGTCTACAAGATGGGAGCGTCTGAGCACCGTTGATCTTCTGATTATCGATTCTCTGTGTCAGAACAATGAGAAGATTACTGCATATGACAAGCAGGTGATTCCAGATCTTCTAAGAACACGCCGTGCCAGAAGACTTCCTCTGGTTATCACTACTACAGTTGTTCCTAATGCTCTGCATGGAATGCTTGGTGATGAGATCTTCGAATCATTAAAAGAATACAACGTTATGGGCGCAGCCCTTTTTGGTAACTCACGCAGAGCACCTATATCCTTTGCCGGAGCGAATTTAATTTGAGTACAATCCTAGCTTTTGATTTTGGCCTTCATCATATCGGTGTGGCCACAGGAAATACCACCACCAGGACCTGTTCTCCTCAGAAATCCATACAGGCCAAGGATGGAATTCCAAATGCAGATGCTTT
>JAZRAY010000029.1:0-3989 GCA_045634805.1 Succinivibrio sp.
CTGTACATACCAGATCACAGATTGCGTCGGCAAGTCCTGCTCGAGGTGCAACTTCAACAGAACCAGTCAGAAGAACTGATCTGAAGTTAACGCCTGCATTCTTCATCACACGACGAAGCAGGTGAGGATAGGTGGTTGCAATTTTTTTGCCTTCAAGATCTGAAAGACCGTGCCATTCCTCTTCAGTTGGAACAGCAATAGACAGTCTGCAGTCACCGAAATTCAGCTTTAGGACTTCATTGAAGCCTGTGTACATTCCGTCTAATTCACGCTGCATGGTGGTTTCTTCAAGAACATTCTGTCCCACAATACCCCAGTCAACAACATGATCCATTACAAGACCTGGAATGTCGTCATCACGTACTCGCAGAATGTCTATAGGCAGATTTTCAGCATGTGCAAGCAGATGATCTCGGTTAGAGGAAATCTTAATTCCACTGTCTTTGAATAACTTTAAGGTTTCATCAGTTAGTCGCCCGGATTTCTGAATTGCAATACGCAGGCGCTTCTTTTCGCTGCCATTATTTTCGCAACATGCTTTGCAAGTACTCATATTTATCTCTTTAATTTAAATGAAAAACAATAAAAAAAGTGAAATAAATCACTTAGAACTTTAATAGTGTAACATAATTAAAAATAAAGCAAATATATTGAAAGGTAACAAGATTCAAGATCCAAAACTGATCAGTTTTGGATCTGAAATATAGAGAATAGTCCTGTTTTTTGAGCGGAATTTAAAGATTATCAGAAATTAACTTATCCAGAGTACCATCTGCCTTCCATTTTTTGATTAGTGCGTCAATAAAAGGTGACAGATCAGAGCCCTTCGCTGTAACAATTCCGTAGGCCTGTGGAGCAAATTCATCCTTTAGAATCTTAAAATGTCCATCTAGATGAGACTGAAGAATGATCTTGTCGTTACAGAATGCCTGAACAGCGTCAGCTTCCATATCCTCCATTACAGATGCATCTGTATCATATGACTTGAAGGTTATCTTGTTGTTCCAGAGCTCCGTGTCGAATGTTTTTTCATCATATGCTGACTTATCTATCAGTCCCTTGGAAATCATGTATTTTATAAGTTCCCTGGAAGCGGTAGCATTCTGAATAACGCCGACTTTCTTTCCAATTAAATCCTTAACAGAGTTTATGTTTGAATCTTTGTTTACCATCACTGAAATGTTGGTGACAAAGTAAGGAGATGAAATGTCGTATTTCTGCTTTCTTTCATCTGTAATGGTATAGGTGCCGATCATGCAGTCTGCATAGTCGATCTCAAGCATATTATCGCGGTTGGTTGGTGTAGTTGTGATATAGGTGACGTTGACCTTGTCTCCAATTGACTTGGCAATCATCTGTGCAATTGAAGGCTCTAATCCTTTATATTCTCCTGTTTTGCTATCCTGAAGGGATAATATCTTCAGATCATTGTTAACAGAAACTCTAAGCTCTTCGTTGTCTTTAATTCTCTGAAGTCTACTTTCATCTGCGTAGGCTGAGCTTATTAAAGAACATGCCACTATAGCTGTTGAAAGAATCAGTGAAAATTTGTTTAAAAGCATATATTAACCCCAACTAATAAACAGGATATCAGCTTAAGTTTAAACATATATGTATGACACGTAAAATTTCTTAGATACGCACTGTGATATAAGCCAAAAGAAATTTAGGAAAGAGAGTAGCTTAGGTGAAATATGTTTTCAGATTTTGCTTTTATGGTGCAGACATTAAAACTAAAAGAGCCATTTTTTTTAATGGCTCTGTGCAGTTTTAAAATCTATCTATTTGTAGAAATCAGAATGGCTCTTGAATCTCTTTTTTACAAAGATGGAGAAGAACAGCAGAAGGGCAACCAGAGTTGAAACGCCGAATATAATCAGAATCCAGAAAGGCATGCTCTGTCCTAAAAATTCCCAGTTAAGCTTATCTGAACAGATGCCTACAGCCTTAAACATGAATGGGGCAATTTCATCTAATGGAAGAAAATCTGGGAATTCTGTCTTAAGCTTGCAGGTTGAACCGAATATGGAGGTTGAGTTGTAAGCCTGATAGTGTTCAAAGGTAACCAGTAGACCGCCTATGGATGTTGCTAAAAATCCTAAGGCACATAAGAATCTGACAACAAGGAAATTAGAGGCAATAGCTCCCACGAAACCAGCAACTATGAAACCAAGAATGTAAGCTCTTTCATATACACAGTTTACACATGGATCTAGATGAAGATTATACTGAAAATATAGACCACAACCCTCAAAAGCAATTCCGGCCACTAAAAGGAGAAACCAAAAAAATCTAGAGGCACAGATTAGCTTAATTATCTGGAACACATAAACTCCTAAATTGTGTGGAAATTACCCAATTACCAAATAATATCACTTTCTTCTACTTATAGATTAGAAGATCATTTTTTTATTACAAATTAAAGAGTTGTAAATTTCAACAAAAACTTGATACAGATTACAAATTTTAGGCAAAAAAAATCCCGCATTTACTATTTAAATGCGGGATTTAAGCTAATTACTTGCCTAGGATCAGTTCAACTGTAGGCATATGTAACAATCCGTTTGAAACGAACCACTCTGAGGCAATTGGCATTAAGAACCAGGTGGTTAGTAAACCTACTACTGTCAGAACGATGGTATATGGTAAAGCCATGTACATCATCTTGAAGTATGGCAGCTTGATTAGCGCTGCAATAGGTGAGGTCAGCAGGAACAGGAATGCAGCCTGACCGTTTGGAGTAGCAACTGATGGCAGGTTGGTACCGGCGTTGATAGCAATTGCCAGCTCGTCAAAGTGCTCAGGAGTAATAACACCGTCAATCAGAGCATCTCTAACCTGCTCGATATAAATGGTTGCAACGAATACGTTATCTGATACTGATGAGATAATTCCGTTTGCAAGATAGAAGATTGGAATATGGAACTCTCTTGGAGCTGAGAATACCCATTCAATAATTGGGGTGAACAGGCCCTGCTCAGCAATAACTGTTACAACGGTGAAGAATACACATAGTAATGAACAGAATGGCATTGACTCAGTGAAAGCCTTACCGATAGGACCTTCAGAGGTTACACCGCATAGAGAGGTTGCAAGTACGATAACACTTAAACCGATTAGACCAACTGATGCCAGGTGGAAGCCTAATGCGAAGATCAGCCATACTACACATAAGCCCTGAACAACCAGGTTCAGCTTATCACGCTTGGTTAATTCTCTGGTCTGGTCTGTATCTTTCTGAACCATGATATCGTAGATCTGCTGTGGCATTACATGTCCATAGCCGAACAGTTTGAATTTCTCAAGCATTACACAGGTGATAAGACCGCAGGCTAATACAGGTAGTGAAATAGAGCACATACGGAATGCATAATCCATGAAGCTCCATTTGCAGACGCTACCGATAATCAGGTTCTGAGGCTCACCAACCAGGGTACATACACCACCTAGGGTGGTACCAACAGCAGCGTGCATTAAAAGACTTCTTAGGAAAGCTCTGAATTCAGTCAGATTCTGTTTGTGTTCCTCTGGAACAATATCATCATTGGTGCTTACGATTGACAGAGCGTTGTTGCTG
Organism: Succinivibrio sp.; assembly: GCA_045634805.1. Taxonomy (GTDB): domain Bacteria; phylum Pseudomonadota; class Gammaproteobacteria; order Enterobacterales; family Succinivibrionaceae; genus Succinivibrio. Next base: position 3,578 of record JAZRAY010000029.1, read on the forward strand.
GTGATGATCAGCATATATAACTGATATAGACCAACACAGGTTGAGATGATAATTGCAAGAACAGTCAGAGCGTCGGCGAAAGCTGATAAAAAGGCACTCATGAAACAGAACATGAATGCCAGCTTGATATTTGATCTTACCTTTACCAGAAGTTTGGTAAAGAAGAATAGAAGGAAGTCACGGACGAAGTGAATACCTGCGACCATGAACATCAGAAGCATGATTACTTCAAGGTTTGCTTCAATTTCATGAGTAACGTTATGAACATCACACATGCCGATAAAGCAGGCCTCAATGACAAGAAGACCGCCAGCTTCGAGAGGATAGCAGTCAAGAGCCATTGCAAGTGTGAAAATAAATTCTAGAACTAAAAGCCAACCTGCAACAAACATTGAGTAGTGGGCAACGATTG
>JAZRAY010000030.1:0-2937 GCA_045634805.1 Succinivibrio sp.
ATTGTAGATGCGCCTGTACCAACACCTAGAGCAAGTGATAGCAGGATACCAGCGATTAGAACTGCAAATACATTGAATCCGATTAGAGCTCCAACTAGTACTACTAGATATGGAATGATCTTAATAAAGCTGTATTCGCCTACTTCTACTGCATCTACATTTAGTGAAGCACTCTGGAAGTAGAAAATTGCAATTGTGATAATAGCAGCTGGAAGTACAATGAAGAAGTTCTGTTTGAACTTGTCTCTCATTTCACATCCCTGTGTTCTAACAGCAGCGATTGTTGTGTCAGAAATCATAGATAGGTTGTCACCGAACATAGCACCACAAACTACAGCGCCGATACAGATTGTAATTGAGAAACCTGTCTGCTGAGCAACACCTACAGCGATAGGTGCTAGAGCTGTAATTGTACCCATTGAAGTACCCATAGATACTGAGATGAAGCATCCGATGATAAATAGACCTACGATCATTAGGTTAACTGGAAGAATTGACAGACCAAAGTTAACTGTACTTTCTACCCCACCTGCAGCTGATACAACTCCTGAAAATGCACCAGCAACCTGGAAGATAAGTACCATAGTAACGATGTTTACATCTCCAGCTCCCTTAGCAATAATTTCTAGTTTTTCGTTAAATGACTTTTCTCTGTTCTGCAGAATACCAACAAATAGAGCTGATACAAATGCAACTAGAGCAGGCATAGCGTAGAAGTCTCCTGCTACGATACCGCCACCAGCGAAAAGTACAATAAACACGATAAATGGCAATAAAGCCAAGCCTCTGTTTTTCATAATTTTCTCTCTCCTCAAATATTGTTAACACAAATAGTATAATAGCAACATTTTATCATACAAAAGCGCTACAGACAACTAAAAATTCTTGAAATTTGCATTTTACCAAAAGTAAATTACTCTTAAAAAAGTATAAAAAAAGAAAGGCTGTGCACAGCCTTTCTTTTATGAGTGTCAGTTTAAATAAGAATTCTTATAATTTTTTAAAGTTTAAGTTTTTAGTATAAAAATTATACTAGTTCACCAGCGTCAGCCTTAGCCTGTTCTTCTGGAGTCATCTTTGTACATGTGATACCGATGAATGCGAAGATAGCTGTTACGATAGGCATTGAGTAGTTAAATACTGCCCATGGTGCATATGTCATAGCTGAAACGCCTAGTGTAGCTGCGATGAACATACCACATGTGTTCCAAGGGATAAGTGGTGATGTTACTGTACCAGCTGATTCTAGAGCATTTGAAAGTGATTTAGGGTGGATACCCGCTTTTCTATATGCTTCTGCGTACATTCTACCTGGAACTAGGATTGAGATGTACTGTTCTGGCATTGTGATGTTAGATGCGATACATGTTAACTCTGTAACAACGATTAGCATTGGACCGCTCTTTACGAACTGAGTGATCTTGCTTACGATTACTTCTAGCTGTCTAGTGAATTCCATGATACCACCGAACATCATGGCGATTACTGTCATAAGGATTGATGAAGCCATGTTCATTAGACCACCAGTTGTTAGTAGGTCGTTTAGAGCTGGAATATCTGATTCACAAACGAATCCGTTTCTAGCAACATCTAGGATATCTCCAAATGAAGCATCCTGGAAGATTGGAGCTAGGATAGCACCAACGATAGCACCTAGAGTGATACCAGGGATAGCTGGAACCTTAAGTGCGATAGCTAGGATAACTACTACTGGAGGTAGTAGAAGGATTGGATTGATGTTGAACATATCCTGAAGTCCATTGATTAGAATCTGAACCTGAGATGTATCAGCTGTTCCGCTTGCAGCGTGTTTAACTCCATAAACTCCGAAGAAGATTAGAGAGATTGCATAAGCAACACCTGTAGCACTTAGCATGTATTTAACGTGAGTAAATACGTCTGTACCAGCCATAGCAGGAGCTAGGTTAGTTGTGTCTGATAGAGGTGATAGTTTGTCACCAAAGTAAGCACCAGCCATGATAGCACCAGCTGTAGGACCGATTGGCATACCGATACCCTGAGCGATACCGATTAGCGCTAGACCCATAGTACCCATTGTACCCCATGATGTACCTGTAGCAAGTGATGTTACAGAACATACTAGTACTGCTGCGATTAGGAAAATTGAAGGTTTTAGAAGTTTTAGACCAAAGTAGATCATTGTAGGGATTGTACCTGATAGTAGCCAGATACCAACCATCATACCTACGATAGCTAGGATCAGGATAGCCTGCATAGCTCTTGAGATACCTGTAATCATCATTTCTTCAACCTGTGCCCATTTGTATCCGATTTTTAGAGATACTAGAGCAGCTACGATTACTCCAAGGAACATTGGAATATGTGGGTCAACTCCAAATACTGCAATACCTACGGCCATGATAACGATCAGTGCGCCGAATGAGAATAATGCTTCATACAGATAAGGAGCACGAACTTCTGTTGCGTTTGTCTTCTGTTCCATAGTGTTTCTCCTCTCAATAATTAAGTTGTTAAGTTTCTTTAAGATTTAGTTTTTTTGCTAATAATTCTAGTAAATAACACTAAACACTCGTTATGTGTATTGTAGCACATTAGTCAACGAAAGTGAAGCGTTACTTTTTTAACAAGCATTTAAATTTTCCTAGTCGTCTATTGACCAGTCAACAGGCTCATCTAAAAGTTGATTTGCCTTTGAAAAACATCTGCATCCAAAAAATCCTCTGTGAGCAGACAATGGACTTGGATGAGGCGCCTCAATCACGTGATGAGCAGAGTTTGTAATAAGCTTCTTCTTATTTCTCGCATTTGCACCCCAAAGTATAAACACCACCGGCTCTTCCCTTTCATTTAACTTAGAGATAACCTGATCTGTGAAGATTTCCCAGCCCATTCCCTTGTGGCTGTTTGCCTGGCCTCTTCTAACTGTAAGGACAGTATTTAGAAGTAATACTCCCC
>JAZRAY010000031.1:0-1655 GCA_045634805.1 Succinivibrio sp.
TAGGGAGGATTATATTCTTGCTCTTCGCGGTTTGAGTCGTAGGCAGGATCCTAAACCATTTATCTCTGTTCTTCAGAAGCTGCAGACATTCAGTTCGAATCTATGGGGAGAAAATTTCTATGAGCTTGATGCTTACCTTAAAGAATGTAATGCATATGAAGAGCCAGATGTGGCAAAGTTGAAGGTAATTGATAGAATAGGTACTAAATCATAAAAGAGATAACCAATGGGCGAAATTATCAAACTTGACGAAGAACAGACGCCAATAAAAGTAAGTTTGGACTCGGTGCCTGTGGTGAGGCAGTCAAATGTCGAGATCAGCGACTTTGAGGAAGCTCTGCAGCAGTGTCTGTATCATATGCGAGATATTGTCAGATATGAGTCATATAGATGCATATATCAGCAGAATGCTTATTTTTTGTCGAGGGCAATCAGTAGCCCGAATGGTTTCCTGGCTACATGGAAAAACCTATGTCTCTATGAAGAGCCGGGAAGGCTGGCGTTTGCCCAAGGACTCTTGAAGACAAAGGTTCAAGAATACATGTTCAGCTATAAGGAAAAGGAGGAGCAGCTAGATAGCTACTTCTCTGTCAATGAATTGGCTGCTGAGTATGATGAAGAGTTTAAGAATAGAGCACAGACATCTTTAGGTAATCTTTTGGTACCAGGGTATTTTAAAAAGATAGCAAAATCTCTTGAGCCAATTCTTATTCTTCTTGAGAAGAAACCGGAGGAGGTGGCATCTTCTCATGGAACAGTTATAATCTATCAGACAGCCGATCTCATACAGACTAATAATTATATGAGTGACGGCTCTGCAATTCATTATCATCGGGAGCCTGCGGAACCGACAGAAAAGGCAGAACCTGCTGTTGTATCCACAGCAGTAGAACCATGTATCCCTCATTCTGTGCTTGAGAAGCTTTATGACATAAACTGTCAGATGCCATCTGATCACAAGAAGTATTATTTCCTGAACATAGAAAGCATCAGTATGTTTTATGACTATTGGGATCAGAGACCGATGCCTGAGAAAGTAAGTATAGCTTCTGGTGGTACAAATCGATTCCTCTATCTGATACGTGTCCTATATCAGAATCATTGTATCAGAACTCATGATTTCGAGGAGTGGCTGAAGGCTTTGTTCAAGAATACGGAAGGCCTTTCCGATATGCCTTGGGAGGAGGCTAGAAAGCGATATGCAACCAATACTGTGGAGTCAACAAAGACCAACGATGACTTCAAGAAATTACTGAAAAAAGCGGGATTATCGTTAAATTCCGACTAGCTGAGACCTGGGGTTTCCAGAAAAGCCTAGAATTTAAAAATGTCTTATCCATAAAGTGTTTATAATTAACTGGTTGCGGTTGAGTAAAATGTAGATAGTTACCTAATTTGCTCTACCGACCCCCAATATCTTTGCAGTGTCAAGTCAAATGATTTGGCGCTGCATTTTTGTTTAATTTAAACACTGAAAATTATGATAAGTAAAACTAGTAACCCAGCAATGGTAACTCTCCAGATGACTATTGAAGAATACATGGAGAGAGAGGCACAGAAGGCTCAGCAGCAGGAAGCTGCGAAGCCTCGCAATCTGGTCTACGGACTCAAAGGAATCGAGCAGCTTTTCAACTGCAGTACCACCACTGCGTGGC
>JAZRAY010000032.1:0-6176 GCA_045634805.1 Succinivibrio sp.
CAGGCATTAGAAAAATTCCTAAAGCTTCTGGTTACATTCGCAAACGGACTGATGCTGATTCTGGTTTTCGCTCAGGTTATCACCAGATACGTGTTCAGCTGGACTCCTGCCTGGGGTGAAGAGCTTGCCCGCTATCTTTTCGTTTGGGTTGTTTTCCTTTCAATGCCTCTTGTAGCCAGCTACGGCGGACATATGTGCATTGAAACCTTAACCAGTCGTGTTAAAGGAGCAACACTTAAGTTCTTAAATATTGTCGCCGACATATTCTCAATTGTATTCCTAGGGATCATGGTGTACTACGGTTGCATCATGGTTGGAAGAACCAGCTTCCAGACTTCACCAGCAATGCAGCTCCCTATGTCATATGTATATGTTGTAATTCCATTTGGCTGTGCAGTGATGCTTATTTATGTAATCATCAATCTAATCAAGACACTGCAGACTCCTGCATCTGAGATTAAGCCAAAGGGCAGTGAATAATAAGGAGCTTAGGTAGATATGGTTCTTTTAATCGTTTTAGTATCCTTTGCAGTCATTCTGGTAACCGGCGCCTCAATCGGTGTTGGTCTGGGACTTGCATCTGCAGCAGGATTATTCTTCGGCGAACATATGCCACCGCTTCTGGTTATCGTACAGCGTATGTTCACATCTGTAGACTCCTTCTCATTCATGGCTGTGCCTTTCTTCATGCTGGCAGGTGCATTCATGTCTGATGGCGGTGTTACCAAGCGTATCGTTGATTTCTCAATGTCACTGGTAGGCTCTCTATCAGGTGGTCTGGCACTTGTGGTTTCCGTTGCAGGTATGTTCTTCGCTGCTCTGTCAGGTTCTTCTGCAGCAACAACCGCAGCTATCGGTGCATCAATGATTGACGAAATGGAACGTCGAGGCTATCCTCGAGCCTTTGCGGCAGCTGTGGTAGCGGCAGGAGGTACGGTAGGTATTATTATTCCTCCTTCAATCACCATGGTTGTTTACGGTTCCATTGCAAACGTATCAGTTGCTGATCTGTTCATGGCAGGTTTCGCTCCTGGTATCTTAATGGGTATCACCATGTGTATCGTTTCCTGGTTTATCTCCAAGAAAAACGGATACAGCGGAGAAGGTTCATTCTCACTAATCAAGGTAGCAAAGTCTTTCAAGGAATGCTTCTGGGCTCTGATGATGCCTGTTATCATCCTTGGCGGTATCTATCTTGGTCTGTTCACCCCAACAGAGGCTGCTGCTGTTGCTGCAGTATACGGTGCATTTGTAGGTCTGTTCATTTACAAGGAGTTAAAGTGGAAGGATCTTCCTAAGACTCTTTTAAATGCAGCTTATAACACCACAATGATTATGTTCGTTGTAGGTGCCGCTAACCTGTTCGGATGGATTCTAACCAACGCTCATGTGCCTCACATGCTGGCAGAGTTCTTCGCAAGCGTAACTGACAACAAGTTCGTATTCCTGATGATGATTAACGTTCTGTTACTGATTATCGGTACTCTTGTTAACGCATCAGCTGCGGTTGTTATTCTTACCCCAATTCTGCTGCCTGTAGCTGTAGGCATGGGTATCGATCCAATGTTCTTCGGTGTGCTGATGGTTGTTAACTTAGCTATCGGCTGCGTAACACCTCCTGTAGGACTGGATCTGTTCGTTGTGTCATCAATTACCGGTATTTCAGTGGACAAGGTAACCGCAAAGATTCTGCCTTACCTGGCTATGTTCATTGTCGATTTACTCGTTCTGACATATTTCCCATCAATCATCACCTTCGTCCCAGAAATGATGCATTAAGGGAAATTCTCCTCATATCCTGCACAGATGTGCAGGATTTTTTTGTCTGAAATTAAAGACAGCGCTTCAAATTAGACGAGAATTGATTACCTCTTTATCGTCCCCAGAGGATTTCATCCTTAAGTTCTACCATACTACCATCAGGTTGCAAGCTGAGGATGAGCCTGATAAAGATCCTGCAGGAGTCTGACAAAATCCGTTACAATTCTCCGGTTGTCATTGGCATGAGAGCAGACAACACAAGAGATGCTTTCTTGGCAGTCAAAGGGTGTCCAGGCAAATTCATTGAGATGATTGTTAAGGAACCCCGGTGCCAGACAAATTCCTTTGTGAGATGCGACATTGGTAAGAGTGGTTTCAAGATCGTTACTGTTGAAATGACTTAAATGAAGCTGCTGCAGCACCCGGTTCTGAACTGCTATCAGCTCTGGCTGAGAACCGCCCCCGACCATAAGAGTTCTTCCTATTAAATCATCAGGCTTTATAAGATTCTTAGTTGCCAGAGGATCATTGCGCTCAGTAATAAGATAGATATGACTCTGATACAACGGATGAACTTTTACATTAGGAACTCTCTGCATATCCTCCTTTCTGGCAAAGATCATGGTGGTATCGCCTCTTAAAAAACTGTCATAGTCAGACAACGGAAGAAATCTGGGCTCAACCAGGATCTCAGGATGGGAATGATTGAATTTCTCTATGGCAAGAGGCAAAAAATAGATAGCAGATCGAAAAGGCAGACCTATTGAAAGATGATCCCTGTACATACTGCTTATATTCTGAGCATGTTCTACAGCCTTCTTATAATCCTCTCTTAATCCCGTAAGAGATCTGGTAAAGGCAAGACCAGCAGGAGTAAGCACCGCACCTTTTCCTGACCTCATGAAGAGTTTAAAACCGAGCTCCTCCTCAGCTGTCTGAATACTATAGGTAAGTGAAGGCTGGGTTACATGAAGTTTCTCCGCAGCCCTGTTGAAATTAAGCACTTGAGATAATACAAGAATGGCGTCAAGCTGCCTCAGATTCATGTGAACTCTCCCCAGAAGAATCAAATCTTAATAAAAATATTTTATCAGTAATAAGTATTTTTAATTATATTTTTCTTCATTCTCTATCTATTATTCAAATATAACAATATTTAAGCAATGAGGAATAAATATGCAGTATATAAAATTTGGCAACACTGGAATGGATGTCTCAAGGATCTGTCTTGGAATGATGAGCTTTGGAAAAAGCGGCAAAGAGAATGGAGTCTTTCCATGGGCAAAAGACTATGAAGAAGGAAAACCTCTATTTAAAAAGGCCATAGAACTGGGCATCAACTATTTTGATACCGCCAATGTCTACCAGATGGGCAGCAGCGAGGAGAATACCGGCAGGTACATCAGAGAGTTCGGACTGAACAGAGATGAGATTGTGGTTGCCACCAAGGTGAATTTTGAGATGAGACCAGGCAAACCAAACGGTGGCGGTCTGTCCAGAAAAAACATTATGGCAGAAATCGATCACAGCCTGAAAAGACTACAGATGGATTATGTAGATGTCTATCAGATCCACCGTCTTGATCCTTTCACTCCAATGGAAGAGATTATGGAAGCACTGCACGATGTTGTGAAAAGCGGTAAGGCTAGATATATCGGTGCTTCAACCATTTTTGCCTGGCAGCTTGAGAGAATGCAGAATATTGCCGAGAAGAACGGCTGGACAAAATTTGTCTCCCTTCAGCCTCAATATAATCTGATTTATCGTGAGGAAGAGCGTGAAATCATGCCTCTTTGTCAGGACAGAAAAATGGCAGTAGTTCCTTGGAGTCCTTTAGCTGGCGGCAGATGTGCACATCCATGGGGAACCAGAACAGAGCGCAACGGCAATGATGATGTATCACCAATGGTGTGGGATGCTACAAATGATCTTGATAAAGAGGTAGTGGACAACCTTGAAAAGGTTGCAGCACAGAGCGGACACAGCATGGCTCAGGAAGCTATGGCATGGATTCTTTCCAAACCTTATATAACTGCACCGATTGTGGGTGCAACCTCTGTAAGGCATATTGAGGAGGCGGTCGAATCATTGGACATCAGACTGTCGGAGGATGAAATTTTAGAGCTTGAAAAGCCTTATAAGCCACACATCAAGACAGGCATGTTCTAAGAAAAGCGCTTACAGAGGAAAGAGGCAATGAGCATTTTTGATGATTTTCTTGAAGGAAAGACTCACAACATCAAAGAGCCTGAATACGTATCAGAGGTTCATGGGGAAATTGACAGATGTTCAAGCATCTGTCACAGGATATCCATCTTAGATCCAGCTAAGGATAAGAACACTATAAGAGAGCTCGAGCAGGAACTTCTGCCGAACGGACTTAAGGAAGATTCATATTTCACCCCACCTTTCATGATTGACTGCGGCTGTACCATGCATGTTGGCAGCAATGTCTTTGCAAATCACGGTCTGACTGTAATGTCATTAGGTTCCGTCTTTATAGAGGACGGTGTCATGCTGGGACCAGAGGTAGGTCTTTTTACAGTCAATCACGAACCTAAGAATATCAGAGTCCTGCGCACTGGCTCTATTCACCTCAGAAGAAATGCATGGATCGGTGCCAGAGCAGTAATTCTTCCTGGGGTGACTGTTGGTGAGAATGCAATTGTCGCCAGCGGTGCGGTGGTAACAAAGGATGTGCCTGATAACACTATAGTCGCAGGCGTTCCGGCAAAAAAAATCAAGACAATATAGGAAAGAGTATGTCAAAGAAAATACTTGTAATCGGAGCTACCGGAAGCATTGGCAAACTGGTGGTTTCAGAGCTTCTAGATAACGGCTATGAGGTTCGTGTGCTGATAAGACAGCAGAATTATGATAATGACAGAGAGATTGAAATCTTCAGAGGAGAGCTGACTTCTCCCGCTACTCTTGAAGGTTTAACTGATGGCGTGGACGGCATTATTTTCACTCACGGATCAAACGGCAGCGAGATGGAAAAAGTTGACTACAGAGGAACACTGAATGTACTTGAACAGATCAACTCTGACACAAGACCTTATCTTGTTTTGATGTCTGCAGTAAGTGTCACTGCAAGACAGCTATCCTATAACAAGCAGACAGGGATCTGTGACTGGAAAAGAAGAGCAGAAAGACTGATCCGGGCTACCTCACTGCCTTATACGATTGTACGTCCCGGCTGGTTTGACTGCAACAGTGAGTCAGAACAGAAACTGGAGTGGAGACAAGGGGATCGATTCGGAACCGGAACCCCTGCAGACGGTGTTGTATCCAGAAAGCAGATTGCTCAGGTACTAGTAAAGAGTCTGTTCAATTCTAAAACACAGGCGACTACCTTTGAACTGGTTGCTAAGTTCGGACCCGCAACTGAGAATTTTGACGAGTTCTTCGAGGGTATTCCAAAGGATGTTAAAGGAGCTGAGGATGCTCCTGAGGACAGACACAATCAACCAGTTTCAGAAGAACCTGAGAATATAAAACAGGAACTTAAGGCGATTGCCAGAAAGTTTACTAATGCATAAACGACTTTTACATGAGGATATTAAGATGATTAGAAGAATAGGTACAGCTTTACTCTGTACATCACTGATGCTCTGTGAGGTATCTGCAGGCGAATATCCGGGAGGCAAAGGATGGCAGCCTCAAAAGCCTGAATATGGAAGTGTCATTGAGAAGGATATCAGAATTCCAATGGATGACGGCGTATATCTAAATGCAGAAATTGCCTATCCTGCAGATCTGAAAACCGGTCACAAAGCAGAGGGGGAATTCCCTGTTATTATCGAACATATGCCCTACGAAAGGTTCGCCGTACCGATTAAGGTTAACGATTTTTTTGCTAAACACGGCTATATAAGTGTGTTAGTAAGAGCCAGAGGACTTGGAAAATCTCAGGGTGAGGTAGAGTTTCTGTCCCCTCGCGAAGGACTGGATGGAAAGTCCATAGTTGAATATGCAGCAGGCAAACTAAAAGGCTCAAACGGCAAGGTTGCCATTCAGGGCTGTTCATGGCCAGGAGCTATTGCTATAAATGATGCAGGTTATGTAGGAAAAAACTCGGCATTGAAAGCTGTTATTGCTTCCTGCTCGGGAATGGAAAATATGCCCCGTCAGTCATGGATGATAGGAGGCATGCCTACTACCAGTTTCTGGCTGTTTGACTCCATGGGGCTGGATTTTGTTGGAGATACAGCCAGCGCCAGAAAATTCTTCAGTTTCCTTGTAAATTCGGTAAAAGCCGGAGAGGATGCAGCCTATCATCAGAATTACTGGAAAGACCGCGGACATAGCAATATTGCAAAAGACATTGTCGAGAATAATGTTCCTATTCTATTTACCTCTGGTTGGAAGGGTGTAGTAGAAATGGGAGCAGTCAGAGCCTACCATGCTCTGCA